>NZ_JBFAWD010000001.1:0-77231 GCF_040680135.1 Nocardia sp. NPDC052112
TTCGGTCCTCCCTGGCTCGGATAGAGCCAGAGTCACCGACCAGATGGTCCGTTTTGAGTTGCCGCGCGGTGGTCATTTTTCACGTGCCGCCGACACGGATGGCTGATTAGAATAATTCGTACCTGCTCCGCATCGAGTATGGGCGTCCATTCGTAAACCGATTTCGGGAACGAGCGGACGCCGCCCGGCAATCGGATCAGGCCTTTGGATCTCGCAGCCGAAATGCGCTAGCGAATCGAATCTCCGGCTCCCGGCAATGACGGCGGCTCGAGCCCAGGAGAAAAGGAATAACGGAATAGACAAACCTGGAGCCGTCACATGAATCACAATGTACCTCGATCGTCGACCGCACCGAGTTCGGGAGGCGAGTGCGCGACGGTGGCCGACCCGGCACAGAGTGCTCTGGCATGGACCCAGCCAGCGGACAGCCTGCTGAACATGGCATTCGCGCCGTGGGTGCGATGGTTCTCCCCGACGTATTACGGAACGGAGAACTTGCAGCAGGACCGCCCAACTCTGTATGTGGCAAACCATGCCGTGTGGGGGACCGCGGAGGTGCTGCTCAGCCTGCACGGTGTGTACCAAGCTCGCGGCAGCATGCCCAGGTCGTTGGCCGACCGTCTGCATATGCGTATCCCTGGCTGGCGGGATCTGCTGATTACCCTGGGATCCGTAGTGGGAGATCGTGAAATCACTCGGGCCCTGATGCGGAATGGTCATGACGTCCTCGTGCTGCCCGGCGGGCAACGTGAGGTTTTCAAGACGCGCAGTGAACGATATCGGCTGGTGTGGAAGCATCGCACCGGATTCGTGCGTCTGGCGGTGGAGGAGGGGTATACCATAACTCCGGTCGGAGTGGCCGGTGCCGATGACGTATTCGAGCATATTCTGGACGCCGATGATTACCGCGGAGGCCCGTTGGGGAGAGCAATTGTTCGTGCGGGTGTCGCGGCCGGCTTGTTTCGTCACGCCGACGAATTGCCGCCGATCGTTCGGGGTATCGGGTTGTCGCCGATACCTAAGCCTCAGCCATTCCACGTCACTTATGGTGCGCCGTTGGACCTCTCCGAATATCGAGACCGGACCGACGATCCCGAGGCCATGCTGCAGGCGCGGGCGATTGTCGCGGATTCGCTCGAATCGGCGATTGCCTACGGACTCGATCGCCGGCGTGAACAATCCTCGTGTGGCAGCCCGCTTCGTCGTTGGCTCAACTCTGCGACCTGAGCATTCGGCATATCTTCGCGCAGCGAGGGAACGGCGCTGTCCGGATCCGTCTACGGCACAGCGGGTGGCGCGTTCGATCGGTCCGTCGCCGAGGCACGCGGGGCAAGCCACCCCTGACACAGGGTGGCCATCGCAGTGACCGCATCGTGTTTCGGGATCGGCCGGCCGGCCTCTGCCCAGCGCTGCGCCGCGAACCGGCTGGCACCCACCAAGGCCACGGCGAGCGTCCGGGCGCGGTGGGCGTCCAGCCCGGAATCGTGCGCGACCAGCTCGAAGATCACGTCGACACAGGCATCGGTGCCCTGCTTTACACGCCACTGCACCGCAGGCTCGCTGGTGAGGTCGGATTCGAAGACCAGCCGATACCCCTGGTCGTCGTGATCGACGAAATCGAAGTAGGCATGCACTGCGGCATGCACACTTTCGTTGATGTCGGAGGTGGAACACAGCGCCTGGCGCACGCTGGACACCAGGACATCGATGTGGCTCTGCAGCACCGCTACATATAGCTCGTACTTGCTCGAGAAGTGTTCATACAGAACAGGTTTGGACACAAGAGCGCGTCGAGAAATATCGTCCATGCAGGTCGCGTGATAGCCATGGAGTACGAAACTGTCACTCGCGGCGGCGAGTAGTTGGACGCGACGTAGATTCCGCCGCACCTGACGTGTTTCGTAGCTGTCTTTCAATGTCCATCCGATGTCGTCGACGCTGATGGCGCATCCTCCGCGTCGGTCGAAGGCGGCGATGTGTTCATCACGCGCTCAGGGTAGCCAATAATATTGATAACTGACAAGAATTAAGTTGTCAATTGACAACTTATTTACTAGGATCCGAAGCATGGTCCGGTTGGTAAACAAACAGCTACGAACGCCACGCCGCGTTGCCTCCACACGATGAGCGCCGCCGTAGTCGTCGTCGGCGGGGCCGCGTTCATCGCGGGCTTCTGCTGGCGTGAGGTCTTGATCAACTGGTCAGCGCTGCGGCGGATCGCAATACCGGATGGATCGCGGCAGCGGGTACTGCCGTCCGGGTACTACACGTGGGTCACCGGCACCATCGTGACTCGTGGCGTGCTGGGCGTAGTCGTCGCGGTGATGGGTGCGGCACTCGCGACACAGCTGACCGAGAGCGGTGGTCAGGGATGGGCAAGGCTGGTCTGTGTCGGCCTCTTGACTGTTTTCCTCGTTCTCAGCCTGTCGCGGACCTGGCCTGCGGCTCGGCAGCTTGTCGTCGGCACCGGTTCGCGCGACACCCAGATGGGGGGCGCCCGTCGTCTCCTCCGATACCACGTGGCTTACATAGCGATGATGGCGGCGATTGTTGCGATCCAGCTGGCCATGGCTGAAGAGGGCGCTGCCAGTGCGGCGATTGCTGCCGGCGGTGCCGGTTTCGTGGCCGCCACGCTCTGGAACGAGGTATTGATCGACAGACCCGCTGCGCGGCTCGAGGTCGAGCCGTCGGATAGTGACCGGTCGACCCTGGTCGGGTACTACGCCGTAATGACAGCGACTTTGGTTCGCCCGAATCTCGCTACGGTGTTCCTCGCCATTTGTGCAACAGTTGCGGCATTGGTCGTGCAGCTGCTCGGCACCGGTACGCCTGCGTGGGCGACATGGACGTCTCTCGCAATCTTTGCGGTATTCCTCGTGCTGGCAGGTCTTCGGACCTGGCCGGCCGCTGTACGTCTGGGTGGCAATTCGGAGTCTGCCGAGATGCAGATGCGATCCGGTCAGATCCTCGGTCGCTACCATCTCGCGTTTGTGATCATGCTTTTTGCCATCGCCGGTATTCAGTTGATCGCTACTGTGTGAGATGCGATGACACACATCGGAATGCTCGTCCACACGCGTCGAACTGTCGCGGCCGCAGTGACGATCGCGACTGCCGCCATCATGTCGGTGCTTCCGCTATCGCCCGCCGGCGCTGGTATCGGCTCATGCTCGATCGGATGGCAGGCCGATACGCTCGTATCGGATCTGGGCGGGCTGGAAAATCTTGAACCGGACGGGGCCGGTGGGTTCTACATCGCCGGACTGTCTACAGGCGTTCTGTACCGCGTCGATGCCGAATCGAACGTGACAACCGTGCTGACGAAGCTCGACAATCCAGCCGGATTGCGCCTGGTGGGCGACTATCTGTATTTCCTGACGGGTGACCAGTCCTCCCCGAACGGGACCGGCACGCTGCAGCGACTCGACGTGACCGACGGCGCCGTGACGACGGTTTTGAACGGGCTGGTGCAACCGAACGGTTTGCTGCTGCTACCTGATGGCGACATGCTCATCACGCACCTGACGGCCCCCACACAACCGATCGGTATTAGTCGATTCCGGCCAACTACGGGTGAGTTCATAGCGAGTTGGGCCAACGCGCAAACACCCAATGGTCTTGCGCTCACCCCGGATCTCCAGGCCATCTACGTCGACGACATGCTCGCGTCCAAGATCGTTCGCATTCCGCTGAGCACTCCCGACACCGCGTCAGTGGTGGGCGAAATCCAGGACGGGCTGTTCCCTGGGCTCGACGACCTGGTGGCAACCAGGTCCGGATCGGTGTTCGTAGCTGGCGACAACTCCGGCAGCGTCTACCAGCTCGACCCGATCACGAGTGCCAGCTGCACCGTCGCCGCGGGGTGGCTGGTTCCCGACTCGCTTCCGGTGCCGCCACGTGGCCCGACCTCGGTCCGCATCGCCCGCGACGGTGGTGGATGGGCGTTGTATGCCACCTGCATGGACGGCACGCTGCGCCGCCTACGCCCACCGCCCAGTGTCGATCTCACGCCCGTCTCCGAACCACGGTCTTGACATGCCTGAGCTACCACCCTGACCGTCGATATCAGTTCTCATCCGATCTGGCGGCCGTGATCGGGCCCGATCTGCGGTTCGCCACTTTTCGGCGGTATCGGTCTGGACTAGTTAGAACCCGTGAGGCATGTCAGGTCGACGAGTAAGCGGATCAACGCCGCAGCGATCGAGCTATTCGCTGAGCGTGGCAGTCTAGATCTCACAATGACCGAATTGGCGACGGCGGCCCAGGTGTCACACGGAACGCTTTACCGCAACGTCGAATCTATCGAGCGGTTGTTCGATCAGGCTGTCGAAGACCTTGCTGTGCAATGGCTTTCACGTATCGGGATGGCGATGGATCAGACGCCGATCCGGCCTCTCGGGTCGCCACCGGTCTGCGCATATTTGTCCGGCTCGCCCACGAGCAACCCTACTTGGGCAAATTCATCGTCCGATTCGGCCTGACCTCCGAGTCGCTACGCGGCATCCTGGTTGACCTACCGATGCGTGATATCGAGGACGGGATTGCGGCTGGACGCTACGGCATCGGCGGCGCGGGCATCGCCTCTCTCGTCGTCTGCATGGTGGTAAGCAGTCTGTGGATGGTTCTGGAAGGGCATCGGGGTTGACGGGAGGCGGGATCCGCTGTCGCCGAACTACTGCTGCGGTCGTTGGGCATCGAGGCCGCGGCGGCGACATGGTGTCGGTGACGGTCCAATACTGACCCGGTGACGCCGGGCGAATCTGGACCCCCCTCGTGACGATCATGAGGTGTTGAACGTGGAGGACTGGGCGGAGATCCGTCGGTTGCATCGGGCCGAAGGGATGGCGATCCGGGCGATCGCTCGCCGGCTGAGGATCTCGAAGAACACGGTGAAGCGGGCGCTGGCTTCGCATGAGCCGCCGAAGTATCAACGGCCGCCGAAAGGTTCGATTGTGGATGCGGTCGAGCCGCAGATCCGGGTGCTGTTGGCGGAGTTCCCGGACATGCCGGCGACGGTGATCATGGAACGAGTCGGCTGGCAGCGCGGCAAGACAGTGTTCTGTGAGCGGGTCGCGCAGTTGCGTCCGCAATACAAGCCGGCGGATCCGGTGTCGCGGACGATGTATGAGCCCGGCGAGCTGGCGCAGTGCGATTTGTGGTTCCCGCCGGTGGACGTGCCGCTGGGTGCCGGGCAAGTCGGGCGGCCGCCGGTGCTGGTAATGGTCAGCGGGTATTCGCGGGTGATGACCGCACGGATGTTGCCGTCGCGGCAGAGCCCGGATCTGCTGGCCGGGCATTGGGCGTTGCTCTCGGGGTGGGGACGGGTGCCGCGAGCATTGGTGTGGGACAACGAATCCGCGATCGGCCAGTGGCGAGGCGGTCGACCGCAGCTGACCGAACCGATGAACGCGTTCCGGGGAACGCTGGGCATCAAGGTGATTCAGTGCCGGCCTGGTGACCCGGAAGCGAAAGGGCTGGTGGAACGAGCCAACGGCTATCTGGAGACATCGTTTCTGCCGGGTCGGGTGTTCGCCGGGCCGGCCGATTTCAACGGTCAGCTGGCGGATTGGCTGGTGCGCGCCAACCATCGTCGTCACCGGCGGCTCGAGTGCCGCCCGGTGGACCGGTGGGAGACCGACCGGGCGGCGATGCTGGTGTTGCCGCCGGTGGATCCGGTGACGGGCTGGCGGTCCTCGACCCGGCTGCCGCGCGATCACTACGTGCGCGTGGATTCCAACGACTATTCGGTGCATCCCAGCGCGATCGGGCATCGGGTCGAGGTCCTCGCTGGTCTCGACCAGGTCGTGGTCACTCTCGCCGGGACCGAGGTCGCCCGGCACCCACGTTGCTGGGCCGACCATCAGACCCTGACCGACCCGGCGCATGCCGCCGCGGCGGCGGAGATGCGCCGCGCCCGGCATTTGACGGCGGTCCGGCCGGTCGAGACGACGGTCGAGCAGCGCAGCCTCGCCGACTATGACCGCATGTTCGACCTCGACCTCGGCGGGGAGATCGCGTGATGGCTGCCAAGACTGCAAACACCAACGGCCGCAACATCACCAGCGAGCTGGCGTTCCTGACCCGCGCATTGAAAGCACCGACATTGGCCGGCGCAATCGAGCGCCTGGCCGAACGGGCCCGCGCCGAAAGCTGGAGTTACGAGGAGTTCCTGGCTGCCTGCCTGCAACGCGAGGTCGCCGCCCGCGAAGCCCACGGCGGTGAGGGCCGCATCCGCGGCGCCCGGTTCCCGGCGCGGAAATCTTTGGAGGAGTTCGACTTCGACCATCAGCGATCACTCAAACGCGACGTTATCACTCACCTCGGGACGCTGGACTTTATCACCGCCATGGAGAACGTGGTCTTCCTCGGACCACCCGGAACCGGCAAAACGCACCTGTCGATCGGGCTGGGCATCCGAGCTTGCCAGGCCGGGCATCGGGTCGCGTTCGCCACCGCCGCGGAATGGGTCGCCCGCCTCGCCGACGCTCACCACACCGGCAAACTCCAGGACGAGCTGGTCAAACTCGGACGGATCCCACTGATCATCGTCGACGAAGTCGGCTACATCCCCTTCGAAGCCGAGGCCGCCAACCTGTTCTTCCAACTCGTGTCGTCCCGCTACGAACGCGCCAGCCTCATCGTCACCAGCAACAAGCCTTTCGGCCGATGGGGTGAGGTGTTCGGCGACGATGTCGTCGCCGCCGCAATGATCGACCGCCTCGTCCACCACGCCGAAGTCGTCTCGATGAAAGGAGACAGCTACCGACTCAAGGACCGAGACCTCGGCCGCGTCCCCGCGGCCAAAACCAACGACTAACCAACCAACCCGGGTGGGTCAAAATTCACCCGGAACAACAAGGGGTGGGTCAGTTTTCACCCGGCACCAGTCCGGTGGGTCCATTTTCGGCCGATCGGAGTGGGTCAGCAATGGACCGACGTTGACAGAAACGGATCGCGGCGGCCGATCTGCCTACCATGCTGCGGGGTTGATCGCTGACGGTACGGGCGCGGCCGGCCGGGTCCGTGACCCTCCGGTGTGTGAGTGCAACCGGTCCAGTTGCCTGCACCGGGCCTGACATGGGCAGTCGCCGACAGTTTATTGCTGTGCTTCCGCTGTTATCCAGGCTGCGATCTGTGCGCGTGAGGTGAATCCGAGTTTGGTGAGGATGTGTTCGACATGGCCTTCGGCGGTGCGTTGGGAGATCACCAGCTTGGCGGCGATCTGCTTGTTGCTGAGTCCTTGGGCGACGAGGTCGGCGACCCGCCGTTCGCGCTTGCTCAACGTGTTGTATGTGCATGATGTCGGGTGGGTGTGCTGTTCCCCGAGTGCGTAGGCGACTGCGGCGTCCATCCCCATCGCCTGGCCGCGACGGAATGCCGCGTCAAATTTTCGGGCGCCGAGAATGTGACGCGTCGTCCGCTTCCATGCTTCGTGGAAGGGGGACGTGTTGGGGAAGGTTGTTACTACGTCGCTAGCTGCGGGCCAGATACTCTGTGCGGCTCCCATCAATACGGGGGAGCGCTCACCATTTTCTCCGCCCCCGACAACCCAAGCCAGTGCCTGAAGACTGAACGAGGCCGCGATTGGGCTCTTCAGCCTGCGGTTGAGCCGCAGTGCGTTCTGGATCAACTGCTCAGCACGGTGTCCGTCGCCCTGCTGCCACGCGGCCACACCCATGCCTCTCAGGGCAGCGCAGCGATAGAACAACTCGCCACACGGTTCAGTGATGGACAGCAGTGTCCGGTAGTACGTATCCGCTCGCGTTAGATCACCGCGCACTTCCAATGCCCAACCGAGGTAGATCAAGGCATTGACGTGTAGTGCGGATGTTGCCTGCGAGCTGAGTATCTTGACCGCGCGTTCGAGAGAAGAGCATGCGCGGGTGACATCGCCGCGACTGAGAGCCAAAGTGCCGTCGGCGTGGGCGATCTGTGCCTGGATCGTGGGGGTAGGGGATGCTTCGGCGAGCGCATGCGCCTCTTCCAAGGGGGTTGCCGCAGCGCGGAAGTCGCGGTGTGCGGCTGCCATTTGGATGAATGCCCGGAGTGCTTTGACGCGGTCGGGTATTGACTGAGCGTCGGAGTGGGCGAGGGCGCGTTCGAGCCAGGACCGCCCTTCGCCGTACAGTCCGCGAAACAACCAGAACTCGTACAAGGCTGCAGTGGTACGTAGCCCTGCTCGGGCGGCTTCTGCGGTGTCCTCGGAGAGGAAGGATTCGAGTGCTTCGCGGAGGTTGGGTTGCTCCCGGTCGAGGCGGGCTATCCAGTCTGGTTGCCGGTGGCTGATCCACTCGGCTTCGGCGTCCACTGCCAACTGTTCGTACCAGTCACGATGTCGCCGACGCAGTTGCTGGTATTCGCCGGACTCCCGCAGCTTTTGCCGACCGTAATCACGCAGTGTTTCGAGCATCCGGAAACGCACGACCGAGTCGGCCTCGTCCCGGACCAGGATCGACTTGTCCACTAGAGCGGACAGCACATCGAGCACATTCTGCGGTGTCAGGTCGGCGCCGGATATCTGCTCGGCGGCGTCGAGTTCGAAGCCGCCGGCGAACACCGATAGGCGAGCCCACAGCCGCTGTTCGGCCGGGGTGCACAGCTGATAGCTCCAGTCGATACACCATTGCAGTGTCTGTTGCCGCGTTGGCGCACTGCGACTTCCGCGGGTGAGCAAGGAGTAACGGTCATCGAGGTGCTGCAGGATCTGTTCTGGCGACATCGAGCGCAGGCGTGCGGAGGCCAGCTCGATCGCGAGGGGCAGGCCGTCCAAGTGGGCGCAGATCTGGGCGATTGCCGTCTTGTTGCCCTCATCGATTTGGAATCCTGGCACGGCTGCGGCGGCGCGGTCGGAGAACAACGTCACCGCGTCGAAGCGGGGCATGCCCCGCAGTGTGGGCTTCTGATCTTGGTGTGGGACCGTCAGCGTCGGTACCCGGACTACTGATTCTCCGGCGATATTGAGCGGCTCGCGGCTTGTGACGAGGATCCGTAAATCGGGGCAGCTTCGCAGCAACGTGTCGGTGAGCTTTGCGACGGCGTCCACCACTTGCTCGCAGTTGTCCAATATGAGCAATGTTTCCCGTGAGCTCAGGAAGCGTGTCAGAACTTCTAGCAGGGGCATAGCCGAGTCGTCCCGGACACCGAGGGCGGCTGCCACTACGTCGACCACGAGCGAGGCATCGGACACATCAGCTAGTTCGATCAGCCATGCTCCGTCGGCGAAGTCGCGTCGCTGGGCCGACGCAGCTCGCATGGCTAGCCGCGTCTTTCCGACTCCTCCGATGCCGGTCATTGTCACCAACCGGGATGCCGACAGTCGATTCTTCGCCTCCGCCAGCTCTGTGCGCCGGTTGATGAAGCTGGTCAACTCCAGTGGCAGATTTCCGCCACCTCTGCCACTGCTCTGAGCAGCCATCGCGGGAAGGACCCGCGCCGGTACTCGATCTCTCTCGTCATGGGCTTCGAGATCAGGTTTAGCCGGAAGTGCCATATCATCCACTGCGAATCCGTGGTGCTGTTCGATCTGCCGGATGGTCTCGCCCAGATCCGCGGCGGAGGGGCGGTCGTGGCTGTTGCGGTTCATCGCCGTTGCCACAAGCGCGGCCACGTCGTCGGGTATGCCGCTGGCCTTCAAGTCCGGTACCGGCTGGGTGGTGATCCGCAGAAACTGTGTCACCACGTTCTCCCCGCTGCGGCGTTCGTATGCGGCATGTCCGGTGAGTGCGCAGAACAGGGTGGCGCCGAGTCCGTAGACGTCCGCAGCGCTGGTCGGTGTCTCTCCCTCGAGAACCTCTGGTGCGGTGAATGCCGGTGATCCGGTCAACGTGCCTGTGGACGTCCGGAATCCACCTGCGATGCGGGCGATGCCGAAGTCGGTCAATGCCGGTTCGCCATACTCGGTGAGCAGGATGTTTCCCGGCTTCACGTCCCGATGCACGATGTCGAGGCGATGCGCACTCTCGAGCGCACCAGCGATCTTCACCCCGATCGACAGTGTCTTTTCCAAGGAAACTGGACCGTGCTTGCGGATCCATGCATCCAGGGAATCCCGCGGGTGGTACGGCATGACCAGGTACGGGCGGCCGCTCGCGGTGGCACCGGCCTCGAGGACCGTCACGATGTTCGGATGGCCGGTCAATCGGCCCATTGTCCGCTGCTCGCGAATGAATCGTGCCTGATTGTCGGGATCCAATTCCGCAGTCAGAACCTTCACCGCGACGGTTCGGTCCAGTGCCGCTTGCCAGCAGCGATACACGACCCCGAAACCACCGTGACCGATCTCCACGGCGTCCTCGAAACCGACCGCGTCCAGCTCCGCTGTGAGAGGGGTTACCACCTCACGGCGCGTCCGCAGCGGATCCTCATGGGTCATCAGTCGTTGCGCAACTCAACAGGTCGTATGCCAGGTGCTTCGCTCACCCTTCGCCAAAACTAAGCGTATCTCCGAAAGATGCCGAGCTCATCAATGGGCATTCATGGGAGGGCGAACAATACCTTTGGTGGTACCGACGTTTCGCAGATCATTACCGCCATCGCTGGCGAGTCGGGCAAGTAGGTGGGTTCCCCAACCGGTCCGGGCCACTGCACGACCGGACCGGCCTGTCAGCTCGGTGACCGTCAGCCGACAGTTCCGAGCTTGCCCTCGGCTTGATACAACGTCCTACATCGCACCGCTGATCGTGCCGTCCGAAGCGCCCTGGACCGCGGCAAGCGGTAATGGACCCTTCTCGATCTCCCGACCGATAGGTACCGCTCAGTCCAGCACCGGGTTCGCCTGGCCTCCCCCTGTCGGGACGCGAACCACTTGGTGATCTTGCAGAGGCCGTCGGCTTGGCACCGCGTGAGCGTCTCACCGTCGGAGCCGTCGGCGATGACGATGTCGAAGACTGCGTATAGCGGCACCTTGATCGCTGCGAGCGTCATGCCTCAGCTTGCCCTGCGGATCTCGGGTAGATCGCGGCGTCGCTATGCCGGGGCATTCACAGGCCGCGGACAGCCCCGTCCGTAACGGGTTCGAGCTGGCCGCGCTGATTCACGATGAGCTGGCTCACCGAAACGGAGACCGCCTACCTGTCGACATCGTGATCCCGGACGACAGCGTGGCCGTCACGGGCAGTCGAACCCAACTCGCCGGGTCCTTGGCAATCTCGTCGACAGTGCAAGCACCGCAGTAGCTGTGGCGCGTCGTCGAGAATCGCGAGCAGCGGTACCTGCAGCGCGTTGCTGCGGGACCGGGTCGCGTGCCGCCATGCCACATCCACGATGGCTTCGGTGAGTGCGCTGATCAGTGGTGCCGCTGTTCCGCGGCCGGGCTCGGACAGGGCATACAGGGTGCCGTTGCTCTGGAGGAACTCGAGCTCGCCCTGGTCTGGGCCGACGGCGCCTACGCCGGCAAGCTCGTCGGCTGGGCCCGCCAGCACCTCGCACTCACCCTCGAGGTCGTCAAACGCAGCGACGACACAACCGGATTCGTTGTACTACCCCGACGTTGGGTCGTCGAACGCACCCTCGCCTGGATCACCAGACGCCGACGATGCGTCCGCGACTACGAACGCCTACCCGAGCACCACGAAGCGATGGTCACCTGGTCGATGACCCAACGTGAGGCCGGATACCAATTGCGGGCAGCCCACTGAGCATCCTCAGCGAATATGCCTGAGGAGCACTAGGCCGGCTCATGGTCGGATCCGGGACCGTCAGCGGCGATACCCATACCGTCGCCTCCCCGGCGATATCCAGCGGCTCGCGGCTTGTGACGAGGGGCGTTCCTCCGATCGAGACGTCGTGAAACCCATTGCGCTGCCGAGAATAAGGTGGCGGGTCGCACGAGGCCGGGGGCCTCCGGATCGCTGCCGCCTCGAGTCGCTCATCAGCGGGGAGGAGGCTCGGGCCGTTGCCGTCTGAAATAGATAAGTGAACGAGCACATTTCCGGAATAGTGTCTGGAATGTGGTCCAATTCATATGGTAGCGTCCCCCGAGCACGGATTGAGTTGGTTCGCACGGCCGGGCGGTAGGGCCTCCGTGCCCGCCGTCCAGCTCACCCTCGAAGGGGCGAGAACCCGGCCGAACAAGGAGGTTCGATGTCGACGGCAGATCTGTCCGCTCGTCCGGATGTCGACAAGATGTCAGCGGCGGAGGTTCTCCGCCGGAATTTCGCCGAAACTGTTTTGTCGAGCCTGTCCACGTTCGGCCGCGCACTGCGGATGGGCGCCGCGGCGGGCCGCGTCGGAGTGACGGACGCGATTCGCCTGCGCTTCCAGGTCCATGAAACCCTCACGCAGGCATGGTTTTTGATAAGAGTTACCGCTTTCCCGAGTGTTCTGATGGCGATTCCGTTCGGTGTCATCGTTTCCGCGCAGGTCGGAAACATCGTGTCTCAGCTCGGCGCTGATTCGATGATCGGAGCGGCCGGTGGGCTCGGTGTGGTCAAGCAGGGTGCCCCCATGGCCACCGCCATGCTGCTCGGGGGTGCGGGTGCTGCCGCCATAGCGGCCGACCTCGGGGCGCGGACCATACGCGAGGAGGTCGATGCCATGCGCGTCATGGGCGTGGATCCGATACAGCGCTTGGTCGTTCCCCGTATCGCGGCGATGATGCTCGTAGCTCCGCTGCTCAATATCCTGATCATCTTCATCGGAATTGCGTCGGGGTTCGCCGTCGCGGTGTCCGCGCTCGGCGTCACGCCGGGCAGCTACTGGCAGTCGTTCGGTTCCTTCACTACGCCGATCGACATCTGGGTTTCCCTGGTCAAGGCGTTGATCTTCGGCTTCCTGGTGGTCGTCATCGCGTGCCAGCGAGGTCTGGAGGCCAAGGGCGGACCGCGCGGCGTCGCGGATGGCGTCAATGCCGCGGTGGTGATGTCCGTCGCCGCGGTCGCCGTGCTGAATACCGCGATCACTCAGGTGGTCACCATGTTCGTCCCCGTGAGGATGGCGTGATGACGGCGACCCCGTACTTGCCCGCCGGGCTGCGATGGGTGCGCCGGATTCATCCGCTGCGCTCAGTCGAGTCGATCGGGTTCGTGATCGGATTCTGCTGGCAGGTGCTGTCGTCGCTGCCCTACACGCTGGTGCACTACCGGCGCCAGACGGTTGCGGTCATCACGGATATGACGTGGGGGCGCGGCTCGATCATCATCGGCGGCGGCGTTGTGCCCCTCATGCTGTTGCTGGGCGCCGCGATGGGCGGGTCCATCGGTATCGAGGCCTACAGCGCCCTGAATCTGTTGTCGCTCGGTCAGTTGAGCGGTCTCATCTCGGCATTCGGGGTCACCCGTGAGCTCGCGCCGATCGCCGCGGGCGTCGGGTTCGCGGCGCAGGCCGGCTGCCGGATGACGGCGGAGATCGGATCCATGCGGATCTCCGAGGAGATCGACGCACTCGAGTCGCTCGGCATCCGATCGGTGCCGTTCGTCGTGACGACCCGCGTCATCGCCGGAATCGTCGCCGTCGCACCGGCATTCGTTGTCGCGCTGATACTCAGCTATTTCTCGTGCGCGGTGATCGTGACCACCATCCACGGCACGCCGTCGGGAACCTACGACCATTATTTCGATCAGTTCGTGGTGGGCTGGGACGTGATCGCCGCGACCATCAAGGTAATGGTGTTCGCGGTGGCCGTCGTGCTGATCCATTGCTATCAGGGATATTTCGCCACGGGTGGGCCCGAGGGGGTCGGCATCGGCTCGGGGCGTGCCATCCGGGCGAGCCTGGTGTCGATCATCGCCCTCGACATGGTTGCCACCATCGTTCTGTGGGGATTCCAGTCTCCCATCTCGTTCACCGGGTGAGGTCATGCCTGCTTATGCTCTGCCCGGAACGGAAGTCGGACCTCGCCGCGCCCGCGTGCTCGGCGCCTGCGCCATTCTGTTGACAGTACTGACCGCCATCGGCTGGCGCGTATGGCCGGATAGCGCGCCAGCGGATGAGATTCACGTCGCGCTGCTGGTCGGCCAAGTGGGCGAGGGCGTCGGGCCGGGAACGGATGTGCGCCTCGACGGTGTGCGCATTGGATCGGTCGCCACGATCGACTCCGCAGCCCCCGGTCGACAGCGAATCGAGCTGAGCCTGAGTGGATCCCAGCTCTTCGGTCTCACCGACGCTGTGAATGTCGACTACGCGCCGGGAAACCTGTTCGGAATCAGTGCCATCGAACTGCACCCCAGCCAGGGCGGCGCGGTGCTGGCCAACGGATCGATGGTCGATCTGACCCGCGACACCGATCGGGTGCGGGATGCCACGCTCGCCACCCTGCTGAAGTCGACGGGCAGGCTCACCGGCGACGTGCTCACACCCGAACTCGTTGAGCTGCTGAGCAAATCGTCGCGCGACCTCGATGCGTTCACTCCGCTGTTGCAGGCCGTCGGTGCCACCGCGCGGTCGTTCGCCGAGACCCAGCAACTGCCGCCTTCGCTGCTGCTCGATCGGTTCGGCTCGGCGCTGGCCGGACTCCCGCCGATGCTGACAGGTGGATTGGCGGTGTTGGAGGCGACTTATTCGAACGAATACATGAAATCCCCTGAGCGCCTCACACGATTCAGTGAAATGTTCACCAATGTCCGGACAGAACTGCTGCCGACCGCCACGACCTTGCTCGGCACCTCGCAACAGTACTTTGCCGGGCTATTGCCCATCGGCACAACGATCCTCGATCAATTGTCCGCGTCGGTCAGCGCCCCGAACCGATCCGCGCAGCAGTTGAGCGAACTGCTCACGCGGCTCAGCGCGGCATATCACGACACACCGGAGGGGCCGGTGCTCAACGCCGCCGTCGAACTGGATGTGGTGCCCGGCCTGGCCGCGCCGCTGTCGGCCATGCTCGGGCATTCCACCACGGAGGGGCGCTGATGACTACCCGTGCCCTGCTATTGCGCGTCGGCGTCGCGGCACTGCTGATGGGTGTGGTGCTGGTGGGTGTGTTCCGTTTGATCGAGCGACCCGTCAGCGCCGAAACCCACACCTACACAGCGATGTTCACCGACGCGAACGGATTGCGCCTCGGTGACGACGTGCGCCTGTACGGGGTTCAGGTCGGCAAGGTGCGAGAGGTCAGCCTGGACGGCACGCTCGCGCGGGTGCGCTTCACTGTCACCCGCGAGCATCCGGTGTTCGCCAACAGCAAGGTCGCTATCCGATACCAGAACCTCACCGGCTTCCGGTATCTGGAGATCCAGCAGCCCGACCAGCCGGGCGCGCGCCGCGACTCGAAATCGGTATTCGGCACGTCGGAAACGGTGCCGACCTTCGACATCACGACCTTGTTCAAGGGGCTGCGGCCGGTCCTGGCACAACTGTCGCCTGATGATCTCAACCAGTTCGCGGCCAGTATCCTTGCCGTCATCCAGGGTGACGGCACCGGGCTGGGACCGGCGCTGGGCGCCATCGAGAAATTGAGCCACCATGCCTCCGATCGGCAGGCGGTGCTGTCGACGCTGGTGGGCAATCTCTCCCAGATCTCCGATCACCTCGGCGGCAAGTCCGGCAACGCCATGAAGCTGCTGACGAACCTGACCGACCTGTTCATCACCATCAGCGATAAGCTGCCCGGACTCGTCAGCTTCTCGATCGAGATTCCGCCTGTGCTGCAACCACTTCGGAGCATGCTGACCGTTCTGGGCGTCACCGGTGACCGCGACAGGGATCTCGACGCCGTGCTGAAACAGGCATTTCCGGACCCGCAGGAGGCCGTGAACGTCTTCGACCGCCTGCCCGGCCTGATCCAGGCGATCACGGCAGCCGTTCCGCAAACAGGGCCGGGGGCCGACCTCACCTGCTCGCACGGTGCAACAACCGCACCCGAACCCCTTCGAATGCTGATCGCCGGACAGAGGATCGTCTTATGTCACAAGTGACACTCTGGCGGCGATTCGCCGATCGCCGCAGCGAACGCGCCGCGAAACGATTGCCCGCCAACGATCTTCGGTGGGGGATCGCGGGCATAGGCGCCGTGGTAGTGCTGATCATCGCCATCGGCGCGGTGTATGTCACCGGAACTTCCCCGGAGCGAACGTATTCGGCGGATATGGCACAGGCCGGGGCCGTCCGCCCCGGTGATGATGTCCGCATTGCCGGGATTCCTGTCGGGAAAGTGAAATCGCTGACTCTGCTCTCCGATCGGGTCCGGATGGAGTTCACCGTCGCGAAACAGGCATTCATCGGAGATCAGACCACGCTCGACATCCGCATGCTGACGGTGGTCGGCGGCTACTATGTGGCGGCCGAACCCGCAGGAACGAAACCGCTGGGAGCGGCGGTGATACCGCAGGAGCGAGTCATGCTCCCGTACAACCTCACCCAAGCGTTCCAGGATGCCGTTCAACCGGTCCAGAAGATCGACGGGGATATGCTGCGGCAGGATCTGGCAGCGGTGTCGCAATCGATCGGCAACAGTCCGGATTCCCTTCGCGCAGCCGTACAGGCGGCCGGTGACCTGATCGGAATGCTGGACAAGCAGAACGCGGACATCTCCCGCACCTTGTCCATCGCCGACGAGTATCTGACGGCTTTGAACGAGAACTCCGATGTGCTGGCAAACCTGCTGATGACGCTCGGCACTCTCGAGACGATCGTCCAGAACAACAAGGTGCAGGTAGCGCAGTCCCTGAACGATCTGGCGACGATCCTGCACGATCTGACACCGCTGGGCCGGGCGTGGGACGAGTCGTTGAAACAGCGAGTCCAGCCGCTCGCCGACGCGATCCCCAAGCTGCAAGAGCTCGGCGGCCGCCTGGGCGCGCTCGTCGATTCCCTGCGCGGCTTGGAACAGCGCCTGCTTCCGCTCATGCCGGCGGGGGGTGGGGTGAGCGTCGATCAGTCCGCCGCCACGATCGCGCTGCCGGCGGTATGCGTGCCCATTCCCGGAGGGGGGTGCTGATAGTGAAGAGAATCCTCGGATCGAGAGGTCTGATGTCGGCCGCCGTGGTCATCACCCTCGTGTTGGCCGCCGCGATCGGCTTGAAACTGACCAAGCCGAGCCCGCAGATGCGCGGATACTGCGCCGAAATGCCCGACAGCATCGGGCTGTACGAGGGGAGTGCGGTCACGATTATGGGTGTGCCGGTCGGCCGGATCACCGACATCCGACCCGACGGCGCCTCGGCCCGGGTGCAATTCACTATCCGAGCCGACCGTAAGCTCCCGCCGGACGTCGGCGCCGTGACCGTCAGCGATACGCTGGTCGCAGACCGGAAGCTGGCTCTCATCGGAGCCGAACCGTCGGGTCCGGGTTGGGACGCCGGTCAGTGCATCACCAAAACCCTGACACCCAAGAGTCTTTCGCAGACCTTCCAGGCGCTCTCTGGCCTCGTCGACCAGCTGAACAGCTCCGGAGACGGCGCACAGCGCAACGCGCTCGCCGACGGACTCGACGCACTCGACAACGCGACCGCGGGATCCGGTGATCAGATCAACGGCATCATCCTGCAACTGTCCAAGGCGCTCACCGCACCCGACGCTGCCATCGGCCATATCGGGAAGCTGCTCGACGCGCTCACCGAACTCACACACCGGGCCCGCGGTGGATGGCCGCAGGTGCAGACGATCGTGACCGGGCTGCCCCAAACCTTCGGTGACATCGTCACCATCGCGTTTCCGCCCATCATCCAACTCGTCGCCGCGCTAGCCGATCTGCTTCCACAGGGCAACGACGCCATCATGATGTTCGGGTCGCCGGCACTGCGAGCGCTCGATTCGATCCCCGATCTGGCCCATATGATCGCCTCCGGGGTCGGTTCGCTCTCGGAGGTCATTCGGATGGCGCCGGCCGTGGCGACCGGATTCGCGACCGCACTCGATCCGGTCTCGGGCAAGCTGACGATCGGCTACGCTCCGCCGAAACTCGCACTCGCCCAACAAGATACCGATCGAATCTGCGCAGCCGTGCAGACGATCAGCGGGCAGCAGTGCCAGCGGTCCGACGGCGGTGTGGTGACGGTGCCTGCCGTTGCGGCGCTCCTGGCAGCGGTGAGCGCGCGATGAGGGCATTCCACCGCGTATCGCGCCGCCTCGGTGTGCACGCAATCGCTTGTCTCACTGTGGTTTTCGCCGCAACGGGATGCGACTTCCAGCCCGCCGACCTGCCCGTGCCCGGATCCGGAGTAGGCGGGCCGACCTATTCGTTGCGGATCGAGTTCGCCAATGTGCTCAATCTTCCGCAGGGCGCCAAGGTCATCGCCGACGGTGTTCGGGTGGGCCAGCTGACCCGGGTCACCCTCGTCGACCCGGTCGCTGCCACCCCTGACCGGGCTGCGCGCCGGGGGTATGCGATCGCCGACATCGTAATCCGGAAGTCGGTGCGGCTGCCGGTCGGAACCACCGCGGAACTGCGTCAGGAGACTCCGCTGGGAGATGTGCACATCGCCCTCACCGAACCGGCGCAAGCCGGCTCGGGCGAGCTGGAACCGGGTGCGACCATCCCACTGTCGGATACCGTTCGATCAGCGTCGATCGAAGACATCCTGGCCGGGCTGTCCACGTTCGTCGGCAGCGGAGCCGTTTCCGATTTCCAGAACATCGTCCGCAAGATGAACGCCGTGATGCCGAAGGATCCGGCCGACACAGCTCGGATCGCCGGAATCCTGGGTTCTGATCTTTCCGACCTGGGCGACCATCTGAACTCGGTCGACGCTCTGCTCGACGGACTGCAGACCACGGTGGACGACGGCCTGCAGAAGAACGTCCCGATCTTCGAGGATCTCCTCACCCCCTACGGCGTTCAGCACACCACTGATGCGGTGAACGCTCAGATCGGCGTCATCTTCGTGCTGACGTCGCTGGGGCCGCTCGGACCCGCTGCCAAGTGGCTGGGTCCGCTGCTGCAATCGCTCGACGGCACCACACGGGCCCTAGTGCCCATGCTTTTCGGTAGCCACCCGCTCGACACCGATTCGCCGTCGAATATGAAGCAGCTCGTCGATCTCATACAAAACAAGATCATCCCGTTCGTCGATCGAGGTCCGAAGGTCAACATGGTCGATATCACGCTCGCCCCCTCGGCGGGGGCCGCGACGATGTCCCCGGACGAGCAGACCGGCCGCATCGTCGACACCCTCCGGATGATCGGAGCGGTTCGGTGAATCTCCGTGCGACAGTGTCACTTTCGGCGATCGTCGCGGTACTGGTTCTCGGTGTCGGCTACATGACGGTCGGCGTGCTGCATTTGGACCCCAGGCGGACATTTATCACTGCCGACATGCGTCTGGACAACTCGGGTGGACTGGGTCCGAACGCTCCGGTCCTCTTGTCCGGTATACAGGTCGGGCGCACCGAATCGGTCAGCAAACAAGCTACCGGCGTCCTCGTGCGGCTGCGTATCGACAACCGCTACCACATCCCTGTCTCCAGCGATGTCCGCATCGAGCAGCTATCTGCGCTCGGCGAGCCGTACATCGAGTTCGCACCGCAGACCGGCGCAGGCCCGTATCTCGAGAACGGGCAGGTCATCGCGGCGGATCGGGTCAGGACGCCGACGACCATCACGACCCTGTCCGCCCGGGTCGTCGCATTGCTGAAGCAGATTCATCCCGAGTCCGTCGCGCGCTTGGTCGATACCTTCAGTCGCGCACTGGCCGGAACGGATACGGCGATGCAGACACTGCAACGATCGACCGACCTACTCGCTGCTGCCCTTCTCAGTCGCAGCGCGTCCATCCGGCAGCTGTTCGCCGATGTGCAGGCATTGGGCGGCAACATGGACTGGTTGGGGCCCTCACTCGCCGACGCCGGTCCGAGATTCGGCGAGTTCGGCGTGACGCTGAACCGAATTGTGGAGTCGGGTGCGGCGCTGTCGGAAAGCCGGCCGGTGTCCGACTATTTCACGGGTGACGGGCTCGTTCCGTTTCTCGGCAACCTGACGGCACTGGTGAACAAGATCGGTCCCGGTATCGCCCCGCTGGGACCGGTCTTGGAGCCGGTTGTGAAGGATGCGGTGCGCCGAGCGCCCGCGATCGATATCAGTGCGTTGATCGAACAAGCGCTAGACGGCGTTGGAGACGACGGCGCAGTGCATTTCCGAGTCGGCGTCAAATAGCCGGAGTAACTGCCGGACACGGCAGAATCGGTGGAAGGACAAGGAATATGAGCACGATCACCGACGAAGACACCGCCCGAACCGAAACCGCAAGTGAATCAAAGGTTTCCGGCGAAGGGGGCAAGCGGCCGCGTACTGTGTCGATTCGACTGTCGACGGTACTGGTCACAGCGGCGATCTGCGTTGTCACAGCCGCCGCGGTGACGTTCGCGGCGCTGTACTGGTCGGCCAGATCCACCATCGCGGACCGCGATATGAAGGCCACCGATAACCGGCATGCCGAACAGGTCGCGATGGATTATTCGCTGGGCGCGTCGACGATCGACTACCACGACGTCAAGGGCTGGCTGGGGCGTCTGCGGGCCGGTACGACAGCCCAGCTCTCGGCCAAGTTCGACGCGACGGCCCCGCAGCTCGAGCAGATCCTGCTGCCGTTGCAATGGACATCCAAAGCGACACCGCTGTCCGCGACCGTGACCTCCGAGTCCGGCGGGATATACAGGGTCAACGCCTACCTCGATGTGACCTCCAGCAGTGCGCAGACGCCGGACGGAGCCCAGACCACCGTCACCTATTCGCTGACCATCGACCGCAATTCGGGCTGGAAGATCACCGACGTCGGGGGACTGCAGAACGCGTTGCCGTCGAAGTGATGGTTGCCGCCAGGTGATTCGCCCTGCTGCTCCTCGCAGCGCGGCGGTCCTTGTTCATGTGCCGTCTGCTTCGCCGTGATCGCCGCGAATTTCTGGATGATCTGATCGAATCAGTATGCGATGAAGAGGATTTCGTCGCGGGTGTACTCGTGGTCGGGGTGTTTCTCCGCCAAGTGGGATCGAGTCTGCTGGACCAGGTCATCCTCGTCCGTGCCGCGGATGTACTCGCCGCACGGGCAGCTGAGGCGGGTCTTCATCATCATCTCCATGTCTGACGTGCTCGGATTGCCGCGCAGGTCGACGCCGCTCAGTCAGCGACGGTCGAGTATGCGCTGTACGAGCTGTTCGGGTGAGCGGGCGCTGGGGGAACCGGCGGCGTACCCGGCCGCGGCGTCGAACAGGGCGGCGGTATAGATCGCCTCCAGGTTCTGGATGACCGCGGTATCGGGGTGCGGTCCCAGCGCGGCGCGGATTCTACGCTGCACCGTACCCGCTGTCCGCGCATGCAGGCGAAGCGCGTCGAGGGGGTCGGATCTGAGATCGTTCCCGCTTCTGGACTTCATGCTTCCGGGAATCGCCGGTGTTCGCGGCGCCGAGATCAGTTGGCGCCATAGTGCTTCCGAGATCAATTGCGCATCGCATCCGAAGAATGCGTGCGCGGACGAGACGGCGACGCCGGCCTCGTCGGCGATGGCCTGAATGGTCAGGCCCCCGAAACCCTCGCGGGTGATGACGGTCCGCGCCGAATCGAATAGCCGGTCGAGTATCTCGGCCCGATCCGTATCGGAGTTGTCGGGCGGCTGGCCTTCGGTAGACAATAGATCGGACATGTGTCCGAATGCTAGTCCAGTCTGATGTGTGAGGCAAGGGACGGCCTGGTCGGCGTCGTGAACACGCCGGGTGTGGTGACCAAGGGGAGGTCGAGCATGGTGCGGATGCCGGATGCTGCGGCGACCACCGCAGGAATGGCGTTCACGATGCGTCCCGCTGCCGCCACGATTGCGGCGTGGTTGTGATCGCCTTTGCGGCTGCTTGGGCAGATGTCTACGAAATAGGATGGCTCGCCGCTGATCTCGACACGATACGAGCCGCCCGCCTGTACGGGTTGTGGCCAATCCGGGCACAAGTCCTCGCGCAGGCGAGTGACGTGCTCGATGACGATCGCCGGCCGCCCGCCGACCATGCCGCACAGTTCGAATCGCAGTGCGGCCAGACTGTCCTTGGGGATGTGTCCGGCGGCGATGTCGAACGCCTCCACGGCCGGTATCCGTTCGTAGCGTTCGGTGATCGTGTCCACGGTGACGCCGAGCCCGACGGCGAGCTGCCGGATCGCGGGCCCCCATGCGATGCTCAGCACGCCCGGCTGCAGCAGCATGGGGATTTCGTCGAGGGGCTTTCCGAAGCCCATGACGTCGAACATGACCGTCGCGCCATCGTAGGTGGCGTAGTCGGCGATTTCCATACAGCGGACCTGCTCGACTGTCTGGCACGTACCGGTCAGCGCGAAGGGCAGTAGATCGTTGGCGAATCCGGGATCGACGCCGGTGATGAACAGGCTCGAATCACCTTGCCGCGCAGCCTCTTCAACCCGATCTATGTATTTCTGGGGTAACACTTGCCACGGGTATTGCAACAATCCGGGGGCCGAGCCAACGACGTTCACCCCGGCCGCAAGGATCCGCTGGCAATCCTTGATCGCCTCTTGTAGACGGGTGTCTCCCATCGCGCAGTAGACAACGCACTCCGGTTCGGTCGCGAGCAGTGCATCGATGTCGCTTACGGCCGCTATGCCGGTCGCAATGTCGAGACCCGCGAGCTCGCCGGCGTCTCGTCCGACCTTGCCGGGTGTCGACACGCATACGCCGGTCAGCTCGTAGCGGGGGCTTTCGATGAGGCCGGTGAGGGCAAGGCGGCCGACATTCCCGGTGCCGACATGGGCGACGCGGATGGGCATGGATTCTCCTCACGAATCGTGGATCAGTGCCGGTCAACGGGATCTGTTCCAGAGTCTGATCATATATCCGGACAGTAGTCTGGATTGTGTTCCAGTCGATATGTTAGCGTGGCCGCCATGGGACGTGTAGACGGCAAAGTTGCACTCATCAGTGGCGGGGCGCGCGGGATGGGCGCCGCACACGCGGAATTGCTTGTGGCCGAAGGGGCCAAGGTTGTCATCGGCGACATACTGGACGAGGACGGTAAAGCGGTCGCCGAATCACTCGGCGACGCAGCGCGTTACGTTCATCTCGATGTCACCGAGCCGGTTCACTGGGAGAAGGCGGTGCACGAGGCGCTGCAAGCGTTCGGGAAGCTCGATGTCCTCGTGAACAATGCCGGCATCGTCAACGGCGGTCCGCTGGGAAAGTTCGATCTGGGCAAGTGGCGTCAGATCATTGATGTGAACCTGACCGGCACCTTCCTCGGCATGCGAGCCGTCGTGGAACCGATGGTCGCTGCGGGCGGGGGGTCGATTATCAATGTCTCCTCGATCGAGGGCCTGCGCGGCGCGCCCTGGGCGCACGGCTACGTCGCGTCGAAGTGGGGTGTGCGCGGCTTGGCCAAGTCGGCCGCACTCGAGTTGGCGTCCCACAACATTCGCGTCAACTCGCTGCATCCGGGGCTGATCCGGACGCCGATGACGGAGAACATTCCCGACGACTTGGTAACGATTCCGATGGGCCGGCCTGCGCAGCCGTCGGAGGTCGCGACTTTCGTGCTCTTCCTGGCCAGTGACGAATCCTCGTACGCGACGGGCGCGGAGTTCGTCATGGACGGCGGGCTCGTCGCCGCTGTACCGCACAAGACCTCTTGAGAGCCAGGAGGCATCGATGACTTTCGCCGAACCATTCGAACCCGATTGCACGACACTGCCGGTGGGACGATGACCGAGATCGTGCGCGGCGTCATCGCCCGGACGGCCGACCTGCCCGTCGAGTTGGCTGACATCACCATTCCCGATCCCGGCCCACACGATGTAGTCGTCCGGGTGCTGACGTGCGGGGTGTGCCACACGGATCTGACCTACCGAGAGGGCGGTATCAACGACGAGTTCCCATTCCTGCTCGGGCACGAGGCGGCCGGGATCGTGGACCGGATCGGCGATTCCGTCACTCAGGTCGGGGTCGGCGATTTCGTGGTGTTGAACTGGCGGGCGGTGTGTGGGCGGTGCCGGGCGTGCCGTAGAGGACGCCCCTGGTACTGCTTCGACACCTACAACGCCGAGCAGCAGATGACCCTCGGCGACGGAACCGTGTTGACACCAGCGCTCGGGATCGGCGCGTTCGCCGACAAGACTCTGGTGCACGAAGGTCAGTGCACCAGAGTGGATTCCACGATCGACCCCGCGGTCGCCGGTCTCCTCGGCTGCGGCGTGATGGCCGGACTCGGAGCCGCATTGCACACCGGACAGGTGGGGCGTGGTGACAGTGTCGCGGTCATCGGCTGCGGCGGAGTCGGAGCAGCCGCCGTCGCCGGGGCCGTGCTGGCGGGAGCGGCAACGATCATCGCCGTGGATCGCGACCCGGCCAAACTGGCCGCCGCGGCGGGCTTCGGCGCTACACATACCGTCGACGCGTCCGTCGAGGACGCGGTGGCTCGAATCCAGGAGTACACCAACGGGTTCGGCGCCGACGTGGTCATCGACGCGGTAGGGCGGCCCGAGACCTGGAAGCAGGCGTTCTATGCGCGCGACCTCGCAGGGACAGTGGTCCTGGTCGGCGTGCCGACCCCTGACATGCGTATCGACATGCCGCTGCTGGACTTCTTCTCCCATGGTGGAGCGTTGAAGTCGTCATGGTACGGCGACTGCCTGCCGGAGCGCGATTTCCCGACCCTGATCGAGCTCTACCGGCAGGGACGGCTGCCGCTGGAACTGTTCATCTCCGAGCGGATAGCTCTCGACGAGGTCGAAAAGTCCTTCGACACCATGAAATCGGGGCGGGTACTGCGGTCGGTGGTCGTGCTGTGACCGCGGAATCCGTCCGCAGCGTCGGTGCGGTCCGTATCGAGCGAGTCGTCACGTCAGGCACCTTCGCTCTCGACGGTGGCAGTTGGGACGTCGAGAACAATGTCTGGATCATCGGCGACGACAGCGAGGTCGTCGTCATCGACGCCGCGCACGACGCCGAGCCGGTCCTGGCTGCCGTGGACGGGAGGACCGTGCGTGCGGTCGTCTGCACCCACGGGCACAACGACCACATCGGTGCCGCCGAAGAGCTCTCGGGTCGCACGGCCGCACCCGTCCTTCTGCATTCCGGTGACGAAATGCTGTGGCGGCGTGTGTATCCGGAGTTCGCGTTCGGAAATCTGGCGGACCGCGGTCGTATCCCGGTGGCGGGCACCGAGCTAGAGGTCATCCATACTCCCGGGCATTCACCGGGGTCGGTGTGCCTGTGGGGCGCGGAGCTGAAGGTGCTCTTCAGCGGCGACACGCTGTTCTCCGGCGGACCCGGTGCGACGGGCAGGTCGTACTCGGACTTTCCCACCATCATCGATTCGCTGCGCGACCGCGTGTTGACCCTCGCCGGAGACACGGTGGTGCTGACTGGGCATGGGGTGGGAACCGATCTCGCGACCGAGAGTCCACACCTCGACGAGTGGATCGCCCGCGGATGGTGATCCGTAGAAAGGTTTTCATATGATCCAGGCCGATCTCACCACTCGTGCCGAGGACCTGTTCGCTCTCGCCGAGCAGGTCCCCGGATTCATGCCGCCAGAGGAAGGCCGCGCGCTCTACGATGCGGCCCGCGCCTACGCCGGTGACGGCACCATTCTCGAAATCGGTACCTACTGTGGCAAATCCGCCATCTACCTAGGTGCGGCCGCGTCGGAGACCGGCGCCACCGTCTTCACCGTCGACCACCATCGCGGATCCGAAGAACACCAGCCTGGCTGGGAGTACCACGACACTTCGCTGGTGGATCCGGAGACCGGTGTCTTCGATACGGTGACGGCCTTCCGGCGCAGCCTCGTGCGCGCCGGACTGACCGATACCGTCATCGCCATCATCGGCTCCTCCGTGGCCACAGCCCGCATCTGGCGCACGCCGCTGCACATGCTCTTCATCGACGGCGGCCACACCGAGCAGGCCGCTCAGCGCGATTACGACGGCTGGGCGCACTGGGTGGCGATCGGCGGTCTGCTGGCGATCCATGACGTCTTCCCGGACCCGGCCGACGGTGGCCGGGCCCCGTTTCACATCTATCGCCGCGCGCTGGATTCCGGTGAGTTCCAGGAACTCTCGGTGACCGGTTCGCTGCGTATCCTGCGGCGCACCGCCGTCCGTGACCAGGCCGTCGCGGGCAACGGGCACTAACCCGAATCGTTCACCCCGCCGGCCATTTCACGCGGTGAGTGAGAGTGGTCCGCGTCAGTGGGGGAGCGCGTCGCGGAAGATCCCATTGGCGGCCGTGGTGCGCGAGAGTGCGTCCGCGGCCAGGATGACCGCGGCGGCGGTCCAGGTGGTGCGCTCCTCGGGCCAGCGTTTGCCGTCGGTGAATACCATTCCGGTCCAATATGATCCGTCCGATTCACGCAGATGCTGCATCTCGGTGAAGAGTGTCGCGGCGGTTGTCGTATCACCGTCGGCCTCGAGCGCCAAGACCAGTTCGCAGGTTTCGGCGCCGGTGACCCACGGGGCGTCGGACACACAGCGGATGCCCAGGCCCGGAACGACGAATTCGTCCCAATGGCGCCGGATACGGTCGCGGGCCTGCGGGCCGCGCACCACGCCGCCGAGGATCGGGTAGTACCAGTCCATGGAGTAGCGGCTCTTGTCCAGAAAAGCTTCTGGGTGGTCGCGCAAGACCCTGCCGAGACGGCGGCGGGCCGCGACCCAGTCCGGCCTGGGATCGCCGAGGCGCTCGGCCAGGGTCACGGCACAGCCGAGGCTGTGGAAGATGCTGGAGCAGCCGGTGAGCAGGGCCTCGCCAGAAGTGCCGGATTCGCTTGCGGACCAGTGGATCTCACCGTGCTCACCCTGCTGCAGGTCCAGCACGAAGTCGATCGCGGCGCGGACGGTGGGCCACATCTCGGCGGCGAATCCGGAATCGCCGGTGACGGTGAGGAAATGCAGGATACCGGTGGCCAGGTAGGCACAGAAGTTGGTGTCGGCGTCGTGGTTCTCGATGACGCCGAGCCGGAACTGCATGGGCCAGGAGCCGTCGTCGCGTTGGGTCTTGGCCGACCAGATGTAGGCGTCGCGAGCCTGATCCCGCAGTCCGGCGACGGTGAGCGCCATGGCCGACTCGATGTGATCCCAGGGGTCGGTGTGACCACCGGTGAACCAGGGCAGCGCGCCGTCGGGTTCCTGTGTGGCGGCGATGGATTCACCGCTGTGTCGGATGTCGCGGCCGGTGAGGACGCCGGGCACGGCGGGCAGCTCAGCGTGCGGCACTGCGCACCGCCGGTTTGCTGAAGTAGAGGGCGACGGACTTGCCGATGAGCGGGTTGAGCAGCCGTTCGGCCGTGCGGGTGAGCCTGGGTGCGGACATCATGTCCCAGACCAGCATCCGGTGATAGGCCGTCACCGCCGGATGCGTGTCGTTGGTGACACCGACCGCGCATTTCAGCCACCAGAACGGGGAGTGCAGGGCGTGCGCGAACTCCTGGCGCAGGTAGCGCATGCCGCGCGCGGTGATCTGGTCGCGCAGCTCGTCGGCTCGGTAGATGCGGACATGGCCGCCCTCGATGGCGTGATATTCGTCCGACAACGCCCAGCAGACGCGTTCGGGCAGCCAGCGGGGGACCGTGACGGCCAGTGCGCCACCAGGTTTGAGGACACGCACCAGTTCGGCGATGGCCTGCCCGTCCTGCGGGACGTGCTCGAGGATCTCCGAGGCGATGACTACGTCGAATTCATCTTCGCCGTAGGGCAGGTCGAGCGCGTCGCCGCGCACGGTCTCGGCCTTCGCGTACTCTGGCGCCTCGCCGGCCGCGGCCATGGCCGCGAACATGACGTCGACATCGGCGAGGTCGGCGGAGTTCTGGTCGAAGGCCACGATGTCCGCACCGCGCCGGTACACCTCGAAGGAGTGGCGCCCGCCCCCGCACCCGACATCGATTACGCGGACTCCCGGACCTACGCCCAGACGATCGAAATCGACGGTCAGCATGTGACCTCCTGTCTGCTGGTAATGAGTGTCGAACGATGAATCAACGGTTCGTTCCGGCCGAGTCGACCGGTACTCGGCGGCCGTGCCGCTCGATTGCCTGCTCGTAGACCGCGACGGTCTGCGCACCGACGGCGGCCCAGCTGAACACCTCCAGAGCGCGCCGGCGTCCCGCATTTCCCATGTCGTGCAGGCGATCCGGATCGCGAAGCAGCTGGCTCAGCGTGCGAGTCAGGGCTGTCGCATCGCCGGGCTCGACCAGCTCCGCGCAGGTGCCGGTGACCTCCGGCAGTGCCCCGGCGCGGCTGGCGACCAGGGGCGTCCCGCTGGCCATGGCCTCCACGGCCGGCAGCGAGAATCCCTCGTACAGGGACGGAATGCAGGCGATCTGCGCCGAGGCGAGCAGTTCGGCGAGCTGCTCGTCGCTCAATCCGCTGACAGTGGTGACGATGTCGGCCAGCCCCAGTTCGGCGATGAGCTTCTCGGTCGGCCCGTTGGGCTCCAGCTTCGCCACCAGCCGTAGTTGGATATCGTGGGTATGACGCAGCTGGGCAACGGCTTCGAGTAGATGCGCGATGCCCTTGAGCGGTTTGTCCGCACTGGCTACCGCGACGATGCGGCCCCGCACCCTGGGTGTCTCGCGCGGTGTGAACAGCTCGGTGTCGACGCCGAGCGGGACCGTATGCAACTGCCGCGGCGACACTCCGAAGTCCTCGGCGATATCGGCGGCCGATGACGAGGACACGGTGATCAGGTCCGGAATCCGCCGAGCCACCCGCTCCTGCATGCCGAGGAACCCGTACCACCTTCGGACGAAGGGCTTGCGCCGCCACGGTGCGGCCGCCAAGTCCAACGCCCGGTCGCGGGTGATGGGATGGTGGATCGTCGCGACCACCGGCAGGTGTCGGGCGACGTCGAGCAACCCGTAGCCGAGGCACTGGTTGTCGTGCACGACATCGAAAGCTTGTGCACGCGACCACAACAGCCGCGCGGCACGCAGACTGAACGTCCTGGGCTCGGGAAATCCTGCGGTCCACATGGTGGCGAGTTCGAGTAGGTCGACCCGGTCGCGGATCTCGCGCGGATGGGGTGTGCGGAAAGGGGCGTCGTCGCGGTAGAGGTCCAAGCTGGGCACCTGCGTGAGCCGTACCCGCGGATCGAGATGTTCCGGATAGGGCTGTCCGGAGAAGACCTCGACCTCATGGCCGAGCTCCGCCAGCCCCTGACTCAAATATCGGACGTAAACCCCTTGCCCCCCACAGTGGGTCTTGCTGCGATAGGACAGCAGGGCTACGCGCATCGGCCCTCCGCCCCCAGCAGTTCCGCGCACTTCTCGCCGATCATCATCGACGGCGCGTTGGTGTTGCCACCGGTGATGCTCGGCATGATCGAGGCGTCCGCGACGCGCAACCCCTCGATGCCGCGCACTCGTAGCGCGGGGTCCACCACGGCCCGCTCGTCCACGCCCATGCGGCAGGTGCCGACCGGGTGGTAGATGGAGTGCACGCGATTGGGCAGCAGCCGCCGCAGCGCGGCCTCGTCCGCGAAATCCCTTCCCGGCGAGTACTCCTCGACGATATCGCCAGCAATGCTCTTGTGCGCCATGACTTCCCGAATGGTATTCATACCCGCGACCAGAAAGTCGGTGTCGTGCGGGTCGTTCAGGTACCCCGGGTCGATGAGCGGCGAGGCGAACGGATCCGCGGACGCGAGCTTCACTTCGCCGCGGCTTTTCGGGTAGATGAGGCTGGGCATGACGGTGAGCGCCGGCCGGCGCTCGACCAGATACATCTTGTCCTCGTCCTGATTGGGTACCGGGTAGCTCCACGGCAGACTGTGAATCTGCATGTCCGGGTGGGAGCCTTCGGCGAATTCGGTCCTGACGAAGCCGACGCCTTCGAAGACCGTGCGACCCATCCAGGAGCTTCCCGGCTGTCGCAGCTCCCGTGCCAGGGCGCGCGCGAAATAGGTCGGAATGCCGCGGTGGATGGCCTTTTTCGACACGAAGGTCATGGGCACGAACAGGTGGTCGTGCAGGTTCTGCCCGACCGGCAGGTCGGCCTTCACCTCGATGCCGAGCTCGCGCAGGTGCGTGGCCGGGCCGACGCCGGAGAGCATGAGCAGTTGCGGCGAGCCGATCACGCCGCCGGAGACGATGACCTCCTTGCCCGCGCGGATGACGTGGTGCGCGCCGCTCGTGTCGGTGATCTCGACGCCGGTGGCGCGGCCGTTCTCGATGACAACGCGAGTGGCGTGCGCGTGCGTTATCACCGTCAGGTTCGCGTTCGGCAGGTCGGTGATGTAACCGCGAGAAGAGCTGTAGCGCAAACCGTTGCGCACGCTCTGCTGGAAGATCGAGATGCCTTCCTGCGATTCGCCGTTGTAGTCCTCGATGATCGGCGTGCCGAGGGTCTCGGACGCGGCGATCATGAATTCCTGGGTGATCGGGGTGAGGTCCTGCTGGCGGGTGACCTCGATGGGGCCGCCGGTGGCGCGGTAGTCGTTCGCACCGTCCTGCCAGTTCTCCAGGCGCTTGTAGCCGGGCAGGACTTCCTCGTAGCTCCAACCCTGGTTGCCCTCGGCGGCCCAGGAATCGAAGTTGGCGCGGTTGCCGCGTACGAAAAGCATGCCGTTGACCGAGCTGGATCCGCCGAGCACCTTGCCTCGGGTCATGGGGATTCTGCGGTCGTTCGCATGCTGCTGCGGGACCGAACACTGCTTCCAGCACACCCGTTTCTTCAACTGCGGAATCGTGTGCACCATCGTGATCAGACCCGGGCTGGTGACCAGGCGGGTGTCGTCCTTGCGTCCGGCCTCCAGCAGAATGACGCTGGCGCCGCCTATGGCCAAGCGGCCCGCGACGACCGCTCCCGCACTGCCCGCGCCTACGACGATGTAGTCGGCTTCGCTCATGATCTTGCCTGTCGTCGCCCGCTACTCGTACCGCACTTGCCAGTGCTTGATGCCGTTGATCCAGCCCGAACGCAAGCGCTCGGGCTCGGACACCTGGGACAGGTTCGGCATCGCGTCGGCGATGGCGTTGAACATCAGATCGATTTCCAGCCGGGCCAGATTCGCGCCGACACAGTAGTGCGCGCCGGTGCCGCCGAAGGCCAGATGCGGATTGGGGTCGCGCAGGATATCAAAGCCGAACGGGTTGTCGAAGGCGTTCTCGTCGAAATTCGCCGAGCCGTAGAACAATCCGACGCGCTGGCCCTTGCGGATCAGCTGTCCGCCGAGTTCGGTGTCCGCGGTCGCGGTGCGCTGGAACGCGGTCACGGGGGTCGCCCAGCGCACGATCTCGTCGGGCGCGGTGCGCGGCCGCTGCTGTTTGTACAACTCCCACTGGTCCGGATTGTCGACGAAAGCTTTCATACCGTGGGTGATGGCGTTGCGAGTGGTCTCGTTGCCCGCCACCGCCAGCAGGATGACGAAGAAGCCGAATTCGTCCGATCCCAGGGCTTCCCCGCCAACGTCGGCGTGTACGAGCTGGCTGACGATGTCGTCGAGCGGGTCGGTGCGGCGTGCTTCGGCCATGTTCCAGGCGTAGCCGAGGATCTCCACCGACGCGTTGGTGCTGGTCGTCGTAGTGATGGCGTCGCCGTATTCCGGGTCGTCGTAGTTGAGCATCTGGTTGGACCAGTTGAACAGCTTGCGGCGGTCCTCTTGCGGCACGCCGAGCAATTCGGCGATGGCCTGCAGGGGAAGTTCACACGCGACCTGTTCGACGAAGTCTCCGCTGCCCTCCTTCTTGGCCGCGTGCACGATGGCGGCCGCTCGGTCGGTCAACGCGGCGCGCAGACTTTCCACGGCGCGCGGACTGAAGCCTTTGGAGATGATGCGCCGGATCTTGGAGTGCTTCGGCGGATCCATGTTCACCAGCAGTGCGCTGGTGAGTTCGATCTGCTCGATGGTGATCTGCCCGGGCAGCCGGATGATGGAGCCCTTCTGCTGGGAGGAGAACAGCTCCGGTTTGCGCGAGATCTCTTTGATGTCCTCGTGTTTGGTGACCACCCAGTAGCCGCCGTCGCGGAATCCTCCGGACTGCGCATCGGTCTGCGGGTTCCACCACACCGGTGCGGTGCGGCGCAACTCGGCGAATTCCTGGACGGGGTTGCGGGTTTCCCAGAGCGCCGGATCGGTGAAATCGAATCCGGCGGGAATGGACGGCGCTGACACAGCTTCCTCCTGAAAGGCCGACGTCTTTGTGGACCGGGAATATGCGGGGCTCACCGCCGCCGGCTGTAGCGGACGCGGCACGGCTGCTGCAGCTGCACCACCATCTTGGAGTGATCGTTGCGATAGGTGTCCGAAGGTTGCGCCAGTTCGAACTCCCAGTCCCGCAACAGAATTGAGAAGATCGCCTTGAGCTGCATGAGCGCGAACGGCGCCCCGACGCAGCGATGACGGCCCGCGCCGAAGGGGATCCACGTCCAGCGATTGACGATGTCCTCTTGCCGTGGATCGAGATAGCGACCCGGGTCGAAGGTGTCTGGATACGGGAAGTCCTCCGGAATCCGGTTGGAGATCGCCGGAGTCGCGGCCACCATATCGCCCGGCGCGATCCGGTTCCCGCACACCTCGAACTCGTCGCGGGCGATGCGCATCAGGATGATCAGCGGCGGATGCAGGCGCAGCGTCTCCTTGAGCGCCGCCTCGAGGTTCGGGATCTGCCGCAGCGCATTGTGACTGACCTCCGAACCGTCGGCGTACAGCTCGTCGAGCTCGGCGACAACGGTCGCCAGCGTCTCGGGGTGGCGCAGCAGTTCGATGATGGTCCAGGCCGCGGTGCCAGAGGTGGTGTGATGGCCGGCGAACATCATGGAAATGAAGATGCCGGTGATCTCGCTGGCGGAGAACCGCGGCGACCCGGTCTCGTCCTTCACCGAGATCAGGACATCGAGCATGTCGCGATCGTCCTTGTCGGTGGGTGGGTTCGCCTCGCGCTGATCCATGATCGCCTGCACCAGTTCGACCAGTTCGACACGGGCTTCGTCGCGGCGGCGGAAGCTCTCGATCGGCGCGTAGGGATCGACGTAGGCCAGGGCGTCGGTGCCTTGCTCGAGTTCGTGATACAGATGCGCAAAGCGCGAGTCGAGTTGGTTGCGGAACTTCACGCCGATCAGGCACGCGGAGGAGGTGTAGATGGTCAGCTCGGCGAAGAATTCGAGCAGATCGATCTCGCCCTCGTCGTCCCAATTGGCCAGCATGTGGTCGACTTCGCGCGCGATGGTGGCGGCATGCCCGCGCATGTGGTCGGCGCGCAGCGCCTGATTGTGCAGCATCTCCTTGCGGCGTTCGGGCGGTGCGTCGAACACGACTCCCTCGCCGAAGATCGGCTTCATGAAGGGGTAGGCCGCGCCCTGGTCGAGGTCCTCGTCGGTGGCGCGGAAGAAGAACTCGTTGGCCTCCGCGCCCGACAGCATGATCACATCGCGCCCGGCGAGCTCGAACGAACCGACATCGCCGCATTCGGCACGAACGCGCCGCATCAGCGCGATGGGATCAGTGCGGAACTCTTCCAGATGCCCATGCTCGTCCTCGCCTCCGGACACTCGCTGTGGCTTGACCAAGGTCATTGGAATCCTTCCCGGGATACATGTCCGGACACATGATGGACATGTGTCCGGACAGTACTACGGTTCCGGCTGCGCGACAAGACTCCCGCTGTTCTGCCGCCCCGGAGCCAGCTACTGGCGCTTGACGATGGTCGCCGGTGCGCCGATCTCGTCGGCCATGGAATCGATGGCCTGCTGTTACGAAATCCGCCCGCGGCCCAGCTGTCGATTGCGTCGGCCACCCGTACGTGTGCGATGCGTGCGGCGCGCACGACGAGCACCGGGGTATGCCGTCACGTTGCGCACGTTCGAAAAGTCGTCGGGAGGGGAGGGCGCTCGCGGGTTTGCGACGCCGCGTTTTTCAGGGCACGCCTCTCGAGCCGATAGGAAGACGACGAGGAGTCCGCGGCGGCGAATCTCGAAACGCGGCAGGTGATCCCGTGGTCGTCGCCGGTGGCTGACGCGGGTGTCGTTGTCTCCTCATGCGATCGGCCCCGATGCCGAACGCAAGAGCAGGGTATCGAGACACATTGACCGCAACAGTGCCGGCCATCGTTCCGGCCTTTCTCTACGCCTGGGCAGCACTTGCCGCGCTGAACATCATCGCGTGCGAGCATTCGGACACGACGAGCCGCAGAGATGAAGAACTCGTCGCCGCGATCGTCCGACGATCAGTTGCTGGAGTCTGGATCGGCCAGCAGGCGCCGCGCAGAGATTGCCAGAAGGTCGGCGCCCTCTTCGTATGACAGCAGGCCCATTCCTGCCTGTAACAGTGCGCCGGCGTAGAGCAGCTCCAGCATCGAGAGACGTTCGGAGTCATGCGATCCGAGCGCATCGGCGAGTCGGCTTCGAATCTCCCGGCCGATGCGCACCCGCAGATGCTGTACGTCGGGATCGTCACCGAGCAGGGCATTGCTGACCGCGCTCGCCAATGCCGGCTCGTTGGCCACCAACATGGAAACCTGACGCAGGACCGCGACCACACGCGTGGCTGGGTCCTCGTCACTGGTCTCCAGTGGTGGGGTGGCGATCAGGCGGCGCCAGTACACCTCCGAGATCAGGTGCTCCTTGGAGGAGAAATACGTGTAGGCCGTGGCGGTGCCGACACCTGCAGCCGCGGCGACCAGTCGTATGGTTGTGCCGGAGTATCCTTCGCGAGCCAGCACGTCGACTGCCGCCGCGGTCAGGCGGTCGACGGTGTCGGCTTGCTTCTCGGTGAGACGCCGTCGAGTTGCTTCGATGCCGGTAGATGCGAGTTCGGACATGTGTCTGGATCCTACTGTAGTCTCGTGACCAGGACAAATGAGGTGGGGTCTGTGTCCTGTCTGGCGCGGTTCGCTACAGATCGTCTCTCGATCCGCCCCGGTGGTCCGGGATGTGAGTGGCGGCATAGTCTTTGGCCCACCGGTAGTCGGGCTTGCCGCTGGGGGAGCGGGTGATGGCGTCGGCGACCCAGATGGCGCGAGGCACCTTGTAGCCGGCGAGGTGGTGGCGCACATGGGCGGTCAGCGCGCCGAAGTCCGGCGTGCTGTCGTCCACGACCGAGACCACCGCGGCGACCTGCTGCCCCCAGCGCTCGTGCGTGATGCCGACGACTACCGCGTCGAACACCGAATTATGGGATTTCAGAACGCCTTCCACTTCCTCGACGAACACCTTCTCACCGCCGGTGTTGATCACCATGTTGCCGCGGCCGAGCAAGGTGATCGAGCCGTCGGCCTCGACACGGGCGCGGTCGTCGGTGACCACCATGCGCACTCCGTCGACGGTCTTGAACAGCCGCTCGGTCTTCGCGGTGTCCTTGTAGTAGCCCAGCGGCACCGAGCCGGTTTTCGCCAACCAGCCCTGCGCACCGGCCGCGACGGGCTGCCCGAGGTCGTCGACCACCACCGCGCCGCGGCCGGTCTGCACGCGCGGCCCGCGTCCTGGATCATCGTCCTTGGTGGCGAAACCGATTCCGCCGAAGCCCGTTTCGGATGATCCGATGGAATCGGACACCACCGTGGACGGAAATCTTTCCAGCAGAGCGTTTTTCACCGGCTGCGACAGCAGCGCCGCGCCAGAGGCGATGGCCAGCAGCGAGGACGCGTCCACTGGGTCGGCGGTATAGGCGTCGAGGAGCGGCCGGGCCATGGCGTCGCCGGTGATCACCATGACCTGGGGCCGTTCGCGTTCCACCGTGCACCACACCTGCCGGGCGTCGAACTTCGACTCGAACACAACGGTATTGCCGGTCCACAGGGCGGTGAACGTGGGCAGCATCGCCGCGGCGTGGATCAGCGGCGGCAGGATCAGCCAGGCGCTGGGATCGGTCTGCGAGCCGACCCGGGATTGCTGGAATTCGTCGGCGACGGGCTCGCCCGTGTAGAAATCGATGCCGCCGCCGAGAACCCGCCACATGTCCTCCTGCCGCCACATCACGCCTTTGGGCATGCCGGTGGTGCCGCCGGTGTACATCATGAACAGGTCGTCGGCGCTGCGCTCGATCTCGCGTCGCGTGGGTGACCCGGCGGCGAGGGCCGCCTCGTAGAGCCGGGCTGTGCTGTCGGGGTGCTCACTGCACAGATCGTCGTCCACCACGATCGCGTGGCGTACTCGGGGCACGCGTGAGACGGCCTGCGCCACGACGGGTTCGTAACTGCGGTGGTGCACCAGGACTTCGATGTCGGCGTTGTCGTAGAGGTAGCACAGCTCCTCGACGCCGTAGCGGTAGTTGACGTTGATCGGCACCGCTCGCAGCTTGAAGCAGGCAATGAGGGTCTCCATGGTCTCGATGCTGTTGTGCATCTGGAAGCCCATATGGACGCCGGTGCCGACACCGATCGTGGCGAGGTGGTCGGCCAATCGATTGGCCCGGGCATCGAGTTCGGCGAAGGTGATGCGCCGGCCGCCGTGGATCAGCGCTGTGCGGTCGGGCATTGCGTCGACGGAATGTTCGAAGAGGTCAGCGAAATTGCGCGCCATGGGAATTCGTCTTTCAGTGGTGTTCAGACCACGGTCAAGGGCAGCGGGATGCCGCGGTCGGCGAAGCGAAAGCCCGCTCCGGTGCTGAACCGGGTGATCGCGACTTCACCGGCCTCGGCGAAGGGCTTGTCGGCCAGGAGGAAAGCGACGGCCAACTCCTCGCCGGGGTCGATGGGGTCGAGATGTACACGGGCCGCGTTGGAATCGGCCACCTTGTCGGTATTGGGCGGAATCGGCGGCGGTACATTCGCGGGATCGATGGTGACAGTCCACGCGCAGACCGGATGCCGGTCGGCCGGCACCCGGGGCGGGCGGTGGATCGGCCGCACCTGCGCATGTGGATTGGTCGCCAGCGCGGTGGCATCGAAGGTGGGGTCCTCGATGTCGTGGCACATCGATTTCACGTAGTCCTCGCCCATCGGCTCCACGTCGGCGAGCGCGCCGCAGTGGTCGAGCCAGAACTCGCCGTGATCGTGATCGTCCACCCGGAATCGGAAGTCCATGAACTGCGGTGGCGCGCCGATATCGAGTTGCAGCGATTTGAATATCGTCTCGACGGTGTCACCGGTGAAGCCCAGCGCCTGCTGCATACGGCGGGTGTAGACCGGGCTGGCCACCTGCCACTCCTCGATGGCGATCGCGGTCATGCCCTCCCGGCCGAACGCGGCGATGCTGTGCGCCATTCCGGAGCGGTCGATCAAGTGGCCGCTCAGCAGGAGTTCGGGGACCAAGATGGCCAGCTCGGCTCGGGTCAGGTCCGCGAAACCGCTGGGACGCTCGGTCTTCGCGCTCACCACAGTGGTACCGGCGCTTCGCCGATCGGGTACCAGCCGGGCAGCTTCTCACCCGAGGTGGCGCGTTCGATGCGCTTGTTCATGCCGTCCGACAGCGCGTTGTTGGTGATCATGTCGAGGAACAGCGCGCTGACGTTGCCGAAGTCGAAGAAGTCGCGCTGCCACGACCATTGGAAGTTGCCGCCGTAGCGGAACCAGCTGCCGCCGATGCCTTCTGGAGAGTAGTTGCCGCCGTCGGGTCGCTTCTTGTCGCTGATCTGCTTCCACAGGCCGATGAGGTTGCCGCTGCGCTCGTCGATGACCCAGTCTTGGTAGGGGTAGGTCCAGCCGTCGAGTCCGTCCATCTCCAAGCCGATGGCGATGTCGCGGATCTCGTCGCGTCCGACGGCCATGAATTCCTGTGTGGGGCCGTAGTTCCAGCCGTAGGTGGCATCTTCGGTGTAGAACTGCGCGAGGGGTCGCCAGTTACCCTCGGCTTCGCATTCCCGGTTGGCCTGCAGCCAGCGCCGCACCATCTCGTCGAGTTCGGCGCGGTCGAAATCGGCCATGGCAGTATTCCTTTCGGTTCTCGGTCGGTGGTCAGTCGGCGCTGTCGGTGATCGACAGCGCCTGGGTGGGGCAGTAGCGGACGGCCTCCGCGAGGGCGGCACGGGCAGCGGGTCCCGGATTCGGGTCGAGGATTTCGACCTTGCCGTGCTTGGGCACGGTGAAAACCTCCGGCGCCTCGGCCTGGCACACCGCGTGGCCTTGGCACAGATCCAGATCGACGGTGATCTTCATGAGCCGCTCCCTGAGTCGCCGGATCGCACCCGAGCCTCGGGTTGGACTTCGGTGAGCTGAATATGGGCGCCGCGCGGTGCGGAGACGACCGCGACGATGGAGGTGGCCAGATGGGCGGCGCGCAGCATTTCGGGATGCCGCGCGAAACCCGACTTCGACCAGTCCTCTAGCACCGGGCCGATGATTTCCGCGGTGGTGTCCATGCCCATGCCGGTGAGCGTCGGGCCGGGCCGCACGAGCGAGGCCCGAACGCCGGTGCCTTCCAATTCCATCCACATCTGCCGGGCCATGACCTCCACCGCGGTCTTGGCGGCGGGGTAGGCGCCCATACGTGGCCGGGGATTGTTCGCGGTGTCGGAACTGATCATGACGAAATCGCCGCGCTGTCTGGCGATCATGCTGGGGATGACGCGCTCGGCCAGCCGTTGCACGCCGACCAGGTGAACGTTGATCTGCCGCAGGAAGTGCTCGGGAGTCATCTCGTGTACGAGGGAGAAGGACAGGTCGCCGGCTCCGGATACCACGATCTCGGCCGGGCCCAGCGCGGCCTCGGCGGCGGTGACGAAGGCGTCGACCGATGCGGTGTCGCCGACGTCGAGGTAGTGCGCGAACGCTTCACCTCCGTTGCTCGCGATCTTCGCCGCGAGGGCCTCGCACTGCTCGATACGGCGGGCGCCCAAGGCAACGGGATAGCCGAGTTCGGCGAGTGCTTCGGCCGTGGCCGCGCCGATGCCGGAGGAGGCTCCCGCGATCAGGGTGGGCCTGCGGTCGGGGTGGGGTTCGAACCGTGGCATTACCGGACCTCTACGGTGATGGGAAGTTTGGCGAATCCGCGGACGTTCGTCGAGTGCACCCGTTCTATGCCTTCCTCGGCCAGGCCGTAACCGCGTACGCGAGAGGCGAATTCGCGCAGTGCGATCGTGGTTTCCAAGCGCGCCAGGTGCGCGCCGAGGCAGAAGTGCACTCCCGCGCCGAAACTGGCGAGGTTGCCTTTGTCGGGACGGTCGATCCGATAGGAGTCGCCATATTCGAACACGTCCGAGTCTCGGTTGGCCGAGCCGATGAGCAGCAGTACCTTCGAACCGGCCGGAATCGTCATGCCGTGCATGTCGAGATCGGTCGCGGCGCTGCGCGCCACGATCTGACTCGAGGTGTCATAGCGCAGTGTCTCTTCGACCCAGTCCGGCACCAGGTGGAGGTCGGCGACAACCTTGGCGTATTCGCCCGGGTTGCGTGCCGACCAGTACAGGGCGTTGCCGAGCAGTTTGGTGGTGGTCTCGTTCCCGGCGACCACCATCAGGAACATGAATCCGATGATCTCTTCGTCGCTGAGTCGATCGCCGTCGATCTCGGCGTCCAACAATGCGGAGGTGAGATCCTCAGTGGGCGTGCGCCGCCGTTCGGCGACCATGTCGGTGTAGTAGCCGATCAGCTTCAGCGCCGCTTCGATCGCCGCGCCCGGCACATCGAGCACGCCCTCCTCGCGGTGGACCACCAGATCGGCGAGCCTGCGTACCTCGGCGCGATCGGATTCCGGCACGCCCATGAGCTCGGAGATGACGTCCATGGGCAGCTTCCCGGCGAAATCTTCGATCCAATCGAAGGTTCCGCGCGCCAGCGCCGGCTCCAGGTGCTCGAGGGTCAATTCATGGATCCGGTTGTCCATTTCGGTCACCCGGCGCGGTGTGAAGCCCTTGTAGACCAGCCGCCGCATGCGCACGTGCCGCGGATCGTCCATAGCGAGGAACGACATCGTCCGGTGCGCGTGCGGGCCCCAGGCGGCGGGATCCAGCGATACTCCATTGGCGCTGGAGAGCCGCACATTGTCCCGGAAGGCAGCGATGACGTCGGAGTGCCGAGACAGCGCCCAGAAGTTCAGCTCCCGATTGTGGTACAGCGGGGCGTCGATGCGTAGGCGCTCGTAGGTCGGGTACGGATCGTCGTGGAACCGGTAGTCGTAGGGGTCGAACGTGAACGGCTCCAGTGAGGCCGAAGTCATTCCGTCCCCCTCCAGGAAGACACATAGCTGGACATGTGTCTGGACGGTATCACCGACTTTCGTGCATCACAATGATCAACTCCGAATGCTGCGGGTTTCAGCGCGACTGAGGCATTCGTCGTCGAGAGAGAAGGTCGTCGCGGGGGTGACAGCCTTGCGCTCAAACGCTCATCCGAACTATATTCCGAACACATGTCCAGACATGTATCGGAGCTTGCGTTGTGAATGGCCTCGTACCGCCCGAGGGCACGCCCCTGCTGATCGGCGGCAAGCTGGTCCCTGGCGGCTCGGGCGTGTTCGCGACGATCAATCCCGCGACCGAGGAAGTCCTCGGCTACGCCGCCAATGCCTCGGCCGAGGACATGGACGCGGCCATCGGTGCGGCACGGACCGCCTTCGACGAGACCGATCGGTCCCGTGAGCCCGCCTTCCGTGCGCACTGCCTGCGTCAGTTGCGAGACGTCATGCGCGACCACATCGAGGACCTGCGTGCGATCACGGTCGCGGAGGTCGGCGCGCCCGTCATGCTCACCAGCGGTCCGCACCTCGAGGGACCGATCGGCGATCTGTCGTTCCCCGCCGACTTGGCCGAAACCTATTCGTGGGAGACCGATCTCGGCACCGCCGAGCAAATGGGCATCTCGAGCCGGCGCGCGGTCCGTCGCGAGGCGGTGGGCGTGGTCGCAGCGATCACGCCCTGGAACTTCCCGCACCAGATCAACCTGGCGAAGATCGGGCCCGCACTGGCCGCCGGAAATACGGTGGTGCTCAAGCCCGCGCCTGACACGCCCTGGTGCGCGGCGGCACTGGGCCCGCTCATCGCCGAGCACACCGACATCCCGGCGGGCGTGCTCAATATCGTCACCTCGGACGACCACACGCTGGGTTCCCGGCTGGTCGAGGACCCACGGGTCGACATGATCACCTTCACCGGATCGACCCGAACAGGTCGATCTGTGATGGCGGGTGCGTCGGCCACCCTCGAGCGAACATTCCTCGAGCTCGGCGGGAAGTCGGCCGCCATCGTGCTCGACGACGCCGATATCATCGGCGCCGCGAGCTACACCGCGTTCTCAGTCGCCGTGCACGCCGGACAAGGCTGCGCGCTGACAACCCGCATGCTGGTGCCGCGGGCGGCCTACGACGACGCGGTCGCCGCGGCGGCCAAGGCGCTGTCCGGCATCCGGGCCGATGATCCGACCAAGCCAGGAACCGTGTGCGGGCCTTTGATTTCCGCGCGCCAGCGCGATCGGGTAGCGCGTTATCTCGACATCGCACGCGCCGAGGGCGGGCGCATCATGGTCGGCGGAGGCCGGCCCGAGGGCAAGGACCGCGGCTACTTCATCGAACCGACGCTCATCGCCGGGCTCGGCAATACCGCCACGGTCGCCCAAGAGGAGATCTTCGGTCCGGTGCTCGTCGTGATTCCGTACGACGGCGACGCCGATGCGATCCGGCTGGCCAACGAATCGCCCTACGGCCTTTCGGGTTCGGTGTGGGGCACCGATCCGGAACGCGTCGACCGGGTGGTCTCAGGCGTGCGCACCGGGACCGTGAGCGTGAACGGCGGGCTCTGGTACCACGCCGACGCGCCGTTCGGCGGTTACAAGCAATCCGGTATCGGCCGAGAGATGGGCGTCGCAGGATTCGAGGAATACCTCGAAACCAAATTGATCGCCACCCCCGCCTGAATCCACCGACATCCAGCACAAGGAGCTGAACACACCATGGCACGTTTTGCCGGTCGCACCGCGATCGTCACCGGCGCGGCACAAGGCATCGGCGCGGAGTACGCCAAAGCGCTCGCCGCAGAAGGCGCCAACGTCGTCGTCGCCGACCTCAACATCGGGCGGGGCGCGGAGGTGGCCGAGCAGATCACCGCGGACGGCGGCATTGCGGCTTTCCATCGCGTCGACGTCTCCGATCCCGAATCCGCCACCGGACTCGCAGAATTCACCGTCGCCGAGTTCGGGACCATCAACCATCTGGTGAACAACGCCGCCATCTACGGCGATATGAAGCTGGACCTACTGCTCACCGTGCCTTGGGACTACTACAAGAAGTTCATGGGTGTGAACCTCGACGGTGCGCTGAATGTGACGCGCGCGGTGTGGCAACCCATGACCGCCGCCGGCGGTGGGTCCATCGTCAATCAGTCCTCCACGGCCGCCTGGCTGTACTCGGGTTTCTACGGTCTGGCCAAGGTCGGCATCAACGGTCTCACTCAGCAGCTCGCCACCGAGTTGGGCGGTTCGAAGATTCGGGTGAACGCCATCGCGCCCGGGCCGATCGACACCGAGGCCACCCAGACCGTCACCCCAGGAAACATCGTGAAGGACATGGTGTCCCGCATTCCGATCAAGCGAATGGGTACGCCGGAGGATCTGGTGGGCGCCTGCCTGTACCTGCTGTCCGACGACGCGGGTTGGGTCACCGGCCAGATTCTCAATGTCGATGGCGGGCAGATCATCCGATGACGACCGAATCCTCCAGTGTCCCGGTGGGATTCATCGGGAAGTAGGGCATCATGACCGCTAACGAAAATATCAACGGCGACACCAGCATCCGGCAGCGTGGACTGGCGAAGATGGGTGAAGTGTACGGCTGGGATTTCGCTGACGGTCCCGGTGACCTCTTCAGCGTCACCGCGGACCACCTGTTCGCCGAAATCTGGTCGCGTCCCGCGCTGACCATTCGCGACCGGCGGCTGCTGCTGCTCGGAGCGCTCACCGCGCAAGGACTGTTCGACGTCGCTGAGATCCAGCTCGGCGCCGCGCTGCGCAACGGCGAACTCTCCGAGGAGCAATTGCGCGAGGTCGCGCTGTTCCTGTCTCACTACGTCGGATGGGCGTCGGGCACCAAGCTCGACAATGCGGTCGGCGCGGTGCTGGCGCAGGAGCGCCGCAAGCAATCGTGAGTGAGTACGAAAGAGGTAGCCCCCGTATGCGATTCGGAATCGTACTATTTACCAGCGACCGCGGCATCACACCCGCGGCCGCCGCCAAAGCCGCCGAAGAGCGTGGCTTCCGGTCGTTCTTCGTACCGGAACACACCCACATTCCTGTCAAACGCGAAGCAGCACATCCGTCGACCGGCGATGCCTCCTTGCCCGACGACCGCTACACCCGCACTCTGGATCCCTGGGTGTCGCTGGCCATGGCGGCAGCGGTGACCGAACGCATCGAACTGTCCACCGCGGTCGCCCTGCCGGTGGAGCACGACCCGATCACGCTGGCCAAAACCATCGCGACGCTCGATCACCTTTCCGGCGGCCGCGTCAGTCTCGGTGCCGGATTCGGCTGGAACACAGATGAACTCACCGATCATGGAGTACCGCCGAACAAGCGGCGCACCGTATTGCGCGAATACGTCGAAGCCATGCGGGAGCTGTGGACACGGGAGGAAGCGAGCTACGACGGCCAGTATGTGGGCTTCGGTCCGAGTTGGTCCTGGCCCAAGCCGGTGCAGCCGCACATCCCGTTGCTGATCGGGGCCGCCGGCACCGAGAAGGCCTTCCAGTGGATCGCACGCAGCGGTGACGGCTGGATCACGACCCCGACCGAAACCAACATTTCCGCTGGACTCGAGCTGCTGCACAAGATCTGGGCCGATGCCGGCCGATCCGGACGGCCGCGGGTCGTCGCGTTGGACTTCAAACCTGATCCGGACAAGCTCGCGCGCTGGTCCGCCGAGGGGGTCACGGATGTGATCTACGGCCTTCCGGATCGATCCACCGAGGAAGTCCTGCACTATCTCGATCGTCTGAGCGCGAAGCTGGCCGCCTTGGATCTGCCGTAGCCGGAAGGCTGCCATGCCGATGAAGCCAGCCGAAAGGTCTGAACTCACCGATCCCGGTGGTGATCCTCTCGCGTGTCAGGCGCTGACAATTCCATATCGCTGCGTCGAACGCGCGGCAGTGAGGAGCCGGAGATGTCCGAAGAACAGATACTTGCCGGGCGCGGGGCCGTCGTCGTGGGAGGTGGCAGCGGCGTCGGCTTGGCCGTCGCGAGCGCACTGGCCGCCCGCGGCGCGGGCGTCGTGGTCAATTCGCGCAGCGAAACGGCGGTGCGCGAAGCGGTCGAAACCATTACCCGCACCGGGGGAAAGGCGGTGGGCATCGCGGGTTCCGCGGCGCAGGAGGTGGTCGCCGAACGGCTCGTCTCGACCTGCGAGTCGGCTTACAGCGGCGTCGACATCCTGGTGAACTGCGCGGGAATCGCCGAGCCGCTCGGATCATCTATCCGCACCGTGACCACCGCCGAGTGGCGCGAACTCCTCGATTCCCATCTGACGACGGTCTTCACGACCTGCCGCGCGGCGGCGCCATCGATGGTGGCACGCGGCGCGGGTTCGATCATCAATACCGGATCGTTCGCCTACCTCGGCGATTACGGGGGCACAGGCTATCCCGCCGGCAAGGGCGCGGTCGCGAGCCTGACCATGGCGATGGCCGCCGAGCTGAAGGAATCGGGCATTCGAGTGAACGCTATCTGCCCAGGGGCGAAGACCCGACTGTCCTCCGGACCCGATTATGAAGCCCACATTCGTGATCTGCATCGGCGAGGGCTGCTCGACGAGGTGAGTATGCGCGGATCGCTCGATGCGCCACCGCCGGAATACGCCGCCGCACTGTACATCTACCTGGCCTCCGACGCCGCTCGCGCTGTGACCGGTGAAATCTTCATCGCCGCAGGCGGATTCGTCGGCAGGTTCGAACGCCCCGTGGCGGCGCCGCTGGGCTACCGCGACCACACGCACGAGCGGCCGTGGTCGGTCGAGGAGTTGAACCATATGATCGGCCAACACTGAGCCCAAGGCGGGCCGACTGCGATCGGCCCGCCTCGGTCATCGGCCGCGGCGGGCAGTGGAGACCATCTCGTTCATCCGGGTGAACTTGACCCGCGGGCGCTTGGTCTTCGCGCCGTTCGCTCGCTCGGCGGCGTCGATGAGTCCCCAACCGGTGCGGTCGATCAGATTCGGGCACCGCTGAGTCAGTAGCGCTGACAGGGCCTCTCGATCGCGGCCGGGCGGAGTCAGGCGTCCGGCGAGGAAGTCGTCGATGAGTGCCGCCACGGTCTCCTCCGCGTCGCGCCGGTTGGTTCCGATCACACCACGGGGACCACGTTTGATCCAGCCCGTGGCGTAGACGCCCGGTATGACGGCTGCCGCGCTGTCGACTACTCGGCCGCGCTCGTTCGGGATGATTCCGGCTGCGGGATCGAATGGCACGTCGGGGACGGGTGCGCTGCGGTAGCCGACCGCCCGCAGCACAAGTGTGGCGTCCAACTGTTCGGCATGGGCCGTCGGTTTCGCGATGAGCCCGTCCGGTGTTTCGCGGAGTTCGTTGCGGACCAGATGCACCGCCTCGACTCGTTCCCGCCCACTCAGGCTTGTCGGTGAGACGAGGAACCGGAACGTAATTCGCTTACCGGCTCGGGAACGCGCACGCGTGGCGTACTCCTGGGCCAGGGTCAGTTTGAGCCGCGCTGCTGGATCCGTGCCCGGATTCGAAAGCGCTTCCCGCACGGTGTCATCGAGATCGGCGGAGTCGATCACGATGTCGGTGCCGGGCAATTGTCCCATGGCCAGGAACTCCGGGCCGGTGAAGGCCGCCTGCGGCAGCCCGCGTCGGCCCAGCAGTACGACCTCCCGGATACCGCTGTGGCGCAACGCCTCCACCGTGTGATCGGCGATATCGGTGCGTGTCAGGACATCCGGGTCAGCGGTGAGCACCCGGGCGACATCCAGCGCCACATTGCCGTTGCCGACGATCACCGCACGCTCACCCGACAGGTCGAACTGCCGGTCCGCGTAGTCCGGGTGGCCGTTGTACCACGCGACGAACTCGGTGGCGGAGAAACTTCCGGGCAGGTCCTCGCCGGGGATGCGTAGACGCCGGTCGCCGGACGCGCCGACCGCGTAAATGACTGCGTGGCAGTGTTCCAGCAGTTCGCGATGCGAGATATTCCGTCCGACATCGACATTCAGGTGGAACCGGATGGAATCTCGTTTGAACGCGGCGCCGAACATATCGATGATTCCTCGTGTTTCGGGGTGGTCGGGCGCCACGCCGTAGCGCGCCAGGCCCCACGGCGCTGGGAGCCGGTCGAACATCTCGACTTCGACGTCGCCACGAGCGAGCAGGTGTTCGGCGGCGTAGCACGCGGCCGGGCCCGTGCCGACGATGGCCACACGCAGCAGCCCGCGATCGCGGGGAAGTCGCGTCGTGCTCGGCGCAGCGGTGATCCCGGTGTCGAGTGGATGGTGACGGAACCAGGCCGCGTTGATCTCGGCGTAGCGGGCCAGTTCAGCGGGCAGATCGTCATCGCCGTATATCGCGTCCACAGGGCAGGCTTCGACGCACGCCCCGCAATCGATGCAGGTGTCGGGGTCGATGTGCAGCATCTCGGCGGTGGCGAAGCCCGGATCACCGGGGCGGGGCCGGATGCAGTCGACCGGGCATTCCGCGACGCAACTTGCATCGTTGCAGCAGCGTTGTGTGACTACGTAGGCCATGGTGTTGTCCCTTATGAGATATGAACCGGGGCAGTGGTTTTCGTTGATCAGTGCTGGTTCAGCCGGTTGTCGTAGGCGCGGCGAGCGTCACGGTCGACGTGGTCGACGAAGGTGCTGTGCACGCCTAGCCGCCGGGCGATGTATTCGCCGAGAGGGCGTGGAGTGAGTTTGTTGAAGGTCGCGAGGATGCCCGCGGCACGGGTCACGGTGACACGGCGCCGGGGACGCGCGATGAGCGCGGCCACAGCCGCGGCGACGTCCTCGGGTTCGGCCAGCAAGCCCAGCGGAGCACGCGTTCCCGCGATCAGTTCGGTGCGGGTGAAAGTCGGCAGGACCGCTGAGAATCGGATGCCGCTTTCCCGGTATTCCAGGCGCATGGCCTCGGTGAATCCGAGTACGGCTTGCTTGCTCGCGCAGTAGGCGGCCATGCCGGGGGTCGGGTTCTCGCCCGCCAGCGAGGCGATGTTGACGATGTGGCCGTGCCCGCGGTGAAGCATGCGGGGCAGTGTCAGTTTGGTGCCGAGCATGACGCCGTAGACGTTGATATCGAGGATTCGGCGCGTGATCTCGTCGGACTCCTCGGTGAACCGTCCGATCGGCATGATTCCCGCATTGTTGATCAGCACATCAATGGGGCCGAGGTCGGATTCGACGCCGTCGAGGAATGCCGCGAAGGACGTGGGATCAGTGACGTCGAGCTGAAGTGCGATGGCGGGTGCGAGCTCGGCGCCGGCCTGGGTGATCGCGTTGCGGTCGATGTCGCCGACGGCGACCCGCGCTCCGGACCGTGCGAGCCGCTGCGCGATGGCGCGTCCGATGCCGCGGGCGCCACCGGTGACGGCGACGACCTTGCCGGTAGTGGGGCGGGCGGCATTTTGGGGCGGGACTGGAGGGTGATTGTCGGACATGTGTCTGGATACTATTTCGGACAGGCTTCCGGATCAACACCCCGGTGCGGTGGATCGGAGCTGATCTGCCCGGACCATCCCTTCTGCGAGAGTCGCGCGGAGATGGAAACACCTGACCATGTCGGTTCGCTCATCCAGGCACCGCTGATCGTCGTCTTCGGCTGCGCGGCAGCACAAGGCGATCGCATGTTTCTTTCCATGCGCTAGCGCAGCGCACGGGCGATCGACGATTTGGTGTCCGGCACGCTGCATCAAGAGTCTCTGGTCAGCTGTCTGGAAGAGTGTCTGCACTACGTTCCAGTTCTGTGGTAGCGTCGTCGCACCTTTCGAAAGGTGCGGCATGAAGATCAGCGATGCAATGATGGACAGGCAGTTGCGCGGCGCCGGCGTGTGGATGCGCCGGATGCTGTCCGAACACGGCGAGTGCAGGCTGCGCGCCGCGAGCAGGCTCGTCGACGTCCTCTTGTGGATCGTGCGGATCAGGCGACCGAAGACGATGCGCGTGCGCGAATTCGGGATCGAGCGAGCGGACGGAACCCGGCTGCGCGTGATGGTCTACGCCCCGCTCGAACCGGCACGCGGCGCCACCGGGCTGCTGTGGCTGCACGGCGGCGGCTACTTTCTCGGCCGGCCCGAGCAGGATGTGCCGATCTATCGGCGATTGATGGCCGGCACCGGGTGCGTGGTGGTCGCACCGGACTATCGGCTCAGTGTCGATCATCCGTATCCGGCGGCACTCGAGGACTGTTATGCCGCCCTGATCTGGTTGTGTGACAACGCGAACCGGCTCGGGATTCGCGACGATCAGATCGCGGTCGCGGGGGAGAGCGCCGGCGGTGGGCTGACGGCGGCGCTGACCCTGCTGGCCCGCGATCGCGGGGAGGTGAACATCGCCTTCCAGATGCCGATCTACCCGATGATCGACGACCGAGTGTGCACCGAGTCCGCGCTGGACAACGACGCGCCCCTGCTCGACGCTGTGACCCTTGTCTCGGCGTGGAAGCTGTATCTGCGCAGTCTGTATGGGACACAACAGGTTCCGGCCTACGCGGCACCCGCGCGATCGACCGATCTTCGGGGCCTGCCGCCCACATTCACCTATGTCGGTGATCTCGAGCCCTTCCGCGACGAGACGATCGCCTACGTGGACAGGTTGCGTTCCAGTGGTGTGTCCGTGGATTTCGACATCTACCCCGGCTGCTGGCACGGCTTCGACCGCATCGTGCCCGCTGCGGAAGTGAGCCGGCGCGCCATGCGATCACGTGAGCGGTGGTTGCGGCACGCGGCCGACACCTATTTCGCCGCACAACCCGAAATGGACAGGGACCGGGCCTGAGTCCGGCTCGTTCCGAGGAAAGGGATTGCCGAGTGGAGGCAATGGACGCCTCGGCGCAGGTATCGGTGCCACGAGTCAGCATCGGGGTCGCCGGCGAGAGTGCAGGGTGTTGTCTCGCCAGCGTCGTGATCTGCGATGAACTGCACAACATGTCGCTGGCCAGGCCGGAGCCGAGGTCGCCGACACCCTCACCGCACAGTCGGCCCCCTCGCCGTCGCGTGAGTTGAGACTCCGTGTCGCGTCAAGTGAGCTATACGTCGGACTTCGGCGTGCACCCACGCGAAAGATGCGTCTGAACTGCGTCTTTACGCTAACCACGCAGCAGCACTGACCCACCCGCCACGTCGAAACACGCTCGAGTCGGTAGTGGAACCACGGTGGCCTGCTGTCGAGAGGGAGCATCCAAATCATTCACGGTCGCTCCTTGCGATTGGTATCCGACGAAGCAGGGAATTGATCTATGCAGTAAGTGTTTCGGTGGATCGAGATTGCGCCTACTGCCTCGACCGGTACCCGAGAACCGTTGCGGCACTGCTCCGGGCAATCTGAGCGCCCAGCAATCTGCAGTCCCACAACAGGCTTTCAGAGCTCCGGTGTCGATCGTGTGCGCTAACCCGTGGCGGACGCCGAAAGAACGACCGTATCGATGCCACTGCGGCGGCATATGTCGCAGCGTTGCATGGGGATGCCCGACCAGCGCAGGCGGAGACGCATGCTGAGTCTTTGGGGCTGCTGCATAAGCGGCGAAAGAACCTGTCCAGCAGTAGAACTCGATCGGTGAACCAGTTGCATGCTTTGCTGCGTGAGTTGCTGCCTGGTGGTGTGCCGACCGATCTGACAGCGCTGAAAGCGGCAGCGGTTGTGCGGGGTCTGCGTCCGGGTCTCCGACACCGATCGAGTGCGAAAATCACTGGCCAAGGATCTCGTTGCCGATATCAAACGCTACGACGCCCAGCTGGCCGACAACGTGCCTTACGACGGAAACCGAAAGTTGACGTGTCGATGTGGGACCGGCCCAGTCCCGGGCCGCTCAGGGACTGCGGGTGGATGGGAGAATTTAGCGATGGTTCGCCCCGTAATGACCACGGAGACAGTTCACCTTATTGGTTGCTTGGGCCAAGGGATGATGCCACTTGCGCGTCTGTATGTGGCGCTGGGAGTGCAGGTTTCGGGGTGTGATCGTCGAGCGACTACAGACCTCGGATATGTCGAGGCTGACGTCTTACGGCGTGATGGTGTTTCGGTCGATGTCCATGACGAGCGGCATATCAGTCGAAACGTGAGCCTTGTCGTGCATAGTGTTGCTATCGGTGACGACCACAGTGAGTTGATGGAAGCGCGTCGTCGTGGTATCCCGGTCATCTCGCGGCCGGTTGCGCTCGCGCGGTTGGTTAGTGCAATCGCGGATCGGATGGTTGCCGTATCGGGCGTGACAGGCAAGACCACCACCACGGGTTTGACCAGCCAACTGCTCCGTCAGTTGGGCAGTGACACTTTGACCTACATCGGCAGTCCGTTGCAAGGCATGCGCTCAGACATCGTGGGCCCGTATGCCGATATCGCAGTCGTCGAGGCCTGTGAATACAACTTCGGGATGCTTGAACTCGAGCCGGACGTCGCAGCGGTTATGTCTATGTATTGGGGCGAGCACTCCAGTTGCTACCTTGATCTCGATTCCGTACACGAAGCATTTTTCAGGTTCCTCGCGCGAGCGCCAGTTGGGGTGGTGCCAGCTGGGGAAGTCGAGCTTGCGGCCAAGGTTCGGCGAGCTAATCGAGCGACTGAGATCCTGACATTCGGCTCTGACTCCACAGCTGACGTGCAATTGACATCTGCCAGGATTGGTCCGGAAGGAACGATAGCTGAGTACCGCGTCCTTGGCACCGAGATACGTGCGCACCTCAGCTTTGCGGGCTTGCATAACATGGATAATTTGGGTGCCGCTATGGCCTGTATTACCGGGAGCGGTAGTTCAGTTGACGCACTCCGTGATATCGACTTCTCTCGACTTCGGTTGCCACGCAGGCGTTTCGAATTCGTCGGAAAACGCAGTGGTACGGACTACTTTGACGACTTCGCGCACAATCCAATGCAAATCGACGCCACCTCATCGATGTTGCGGCAGCTGTACACAGGCAAGCTGGGAGCGTTCTATCTTCCCAGCGGCTTTGGTCGGCTCCACGCTTTTGGCGACCAATACGTCGATGCACTGGGCCACTTCGATCGGGTTGTGCTCGCGCCGTCATGCCGCGTCTTCGAAGACGCTCCAAATGTTCCGGATGAGTCTCGCTTCGCCGAGATCACTGTGGCCAAGCTATGCGCGAGAGGAGTGGATGCCGAAGTCGTAGGGGTCGACGAAGTTACGCTTGACATGTTCGAAGGTTGCGCCGCCGCGTGCTTCTGTGGCGCATTGCGGCTCGCGGGGGTGCTCCGGAGTCTCTTTCGCATTGACGACCGAAGCTCCACGTGATCCATCGTCGAGCATCGGTCTCATGTGCGGCCCATCGGGCACTATCGCCAGGTTCTCGACTCGAACGAGCGTCGCAAAGCGATCCTGCTCTGGCGGATGCTCGCGTCCCAGGACACCGAACCTTGTGTGATCCGGCGACGGAGGTTGTCGACTGCGACGCTGGCATCCAGCCATCTCTGAAATGGCGACATGCCATTCTTATGTGCCGAGCCCCGGCTTCGGCGGCTAAGCCCATCGATGACGTTGCGTCGACTGATACAAGCCAGGATTCCTGCGTCATGTCCGTTAGTGATGAGGTATGCCGTTATTGCGCTGACGTCCAATGTCGGCCAATACAAATCGGGTGGTCGAGGGGGCAGTGGTGCCTGCAGTGCGGCCGGTAATTCGGCGTCGTGGGCTGGCGACATGAATCGCATTCCGTTGAGAAACGCGTAATGCATTGCTACACGGGCTAGTTCGTTGTGCTGGTCCTGTGTCAATGCGAGTCTGGTGGTTTCGCGATAGAGATCGGGAACCGCGTCGAGTAGCGCCTGCAGGCCTGCCTCAACGGTGTCCGAGCTCGCTCTGCTTTCGGAGGCGTCGATCGTTGCCTGCAGCAACATAGTTCGCATGTGCATGGATCGGGTGTTTACCCGCCACGCATCGCTGGCCGCTCGTTGGCGTTCTTTGATCGCGGGAAGTGGACCATTGAGTTCGAGGTCGACCAGCTCGCCATATGCGAACGCGCCTGATCGCAGGGCCAGATCGGCGAGCCCTCGTAGTTCGTCGGCATCGGTTGAATCTCCGAGGCCTTCGTGGCGCCTGTGGCCCGGGTCGGCAAGACGGAATTCGAGTATGCGGCTGTAGAGACCGGCCGCCTGCAACGCGACTTGCCAGATCGCCTCCCGTGCACGGATATTATTCTCAGTATCGACTGGGTATCGCTGTACGGCGTTGCGTGCGTAACTCCATCCGTCGAGCAGCCATTGCTCCGCTTGGTCGTATTCGTGGCGTTTCGAATGGACGAGTGCAATCGATCGCTGCAGGAGGGCGACGAACGGGCCGCCGGTCCCGTGAGCGAGCAGATTCTCGATTATCGGAACCACAAGCTCCGGCACAGAATCAGGGTCAACTGCAACGATCTGTGAAACAAGAAGATGCAGGCTGTCCAGAAGATCGCGGATGTATTGCTCATCATCAGAAGATTCCGCTATTTCGACAGAAAGTAGCTCCACCAGTCGGCGCGCACGACGCGCACCTAGAAAATCGTTCTTCGATTGTCGCATCGCCATGGACACACGGTGCAGCTCCTCGGCGTCGCGCAGCCAGCTCGGAACACTGCCGCGGGCGAGGTCGCCATCGACTCTTTCGAGCACAGCATCAATCTCGTCTACATGGTCCGTCCTGGCAGGATTGCGACCTGGTAAAACATCCGAGGTCCGTTCTTCACCGAAGTGAAGAACGGAAGACCGTTCGTCGCGATGGCTCTGTGCTTTTCGGTTCATTCCTTCGCGGAGTTCGGCAACACTGTCATAGGGGCGGGTATCCAACCCGAGGCGGCGAACTAGACGGGCAGCGATTTCGGTCAACGGATCGGCGTAATCGGCCACGTCGGCTCCGTCAAGCAGCCGCGAGAACGGTGGAGTCCGGCCGGTCGATGTCTCGAGATACGGCGACAATGTCCGCCATACATCTATCGTCGCGCTCGTCGTGAGCGAGCGCCACAGAATCTCTCGCACTCCGGGGAAGAAGTCGTAACTGTCGGGGCCTGTTTGCTGTAGGAGGCCGCCGATAAGAACTTCGGCGAGGTGAACGCGACTGCCGCTGCCGACAAGCTTGTTTAGGATTATCTCAGCCACAGGGAGGGTTACCTCGACGGCTGACAAAAGAACTGCCAACTTGTTGGCTTCCGTGGAAACGGAGGCTCGGAACGTGTTCACGCGCGTATCCGGTCCCGCTGTGGCCGGGCGATCTGCTGATGCGCCGTGCAACGAGTCGGTCAGCACACCGGGTACTGCAGTTCCGTCCAGTGCCATTACCATTCGAGCCCACCGGTGCATCCGGACCGGGTCCAGTGTGGTAACCGGAATCGGATTGCTCGGCGAGCGCATTTCGGTCCACCACCATGGTGCTGTGACCTTGAGCCGACTGTTGGCCTGACCTCGGCTGCTCGATTTGATCTCGACATCTGCGTCGCCGAGTGCTGTCCTTGACCAGAGCCGTGGTGGAAGCATATGAACGACAACTACCGGGCCGTGCATACCCCAGCCACGCAGTTCTTCCCAGACCTTGGGGCGGTGCCACATCGGGCCGACACAGTCAGTGACGACTATGACGAGCTGGCGCAAGTTGGGGCTCGGAAGCTGGGCCGAGGTGACGGCACGCACGTCGGAGACCGCGACTACTCTTGTCCCGTCGGCTCGAATTACCAGGCGGTCGACGGTCTGAATGGCACGTTGCCTACGTAGGGTTCGTTCGAACGTCGCAACAGCATTGCGCCACACTGCCATTGTGGGGCTTCCATCGACAACGAGCACCGCTCTGTTGAACCAGCTTTCGCTCACCGGGACTTGGATTGGAACCAAGACGGAGGTTTCGCAGTAGTACTTGATCGACGCATCAATATCGATCTCAGACCGGGAGCGAGAACGTCGCCGACGGCGTAAGGGGCGCAAAGCTGTTTCGATCCCGAGCGGCCAGGTTCTCGCGGAGGGGTCTCGAGCGCGGATATCAAGAGGTACGTCGGAGGAACCCAAGGTTCCCGTACGGTGGACAGGGCTCGACGGGAGGCGGTATCGGGGCTTCTCATTCGCCTTGGCCGGTGTAGATGTCGCGACCTGCGCGGGCAGTCTGCTAGTTGGCTCTGGTTCGCGCCGTCGGCCCGGTTCCAATCGTGAGGTGCTGTTCCCGGGTGCGGTTGCCGGCGTGTGTGTTGCGCGAAAGAGCCACAAAATGTCTGCAAGTTCCCGCCAGTCGACATCGATATCTGCCGCTTGCAGCGCGGTGATCAAACGATCGATCATGTCAGGTCAGTCGTCAGTTCGGTGAACAGCAGCTCGATGACCCTGTCTCGCTCGGCACTCTCTGGCGCGGCCTTGCGAGTGAGGATAAATACTGCATTGAGTAGCTGATCCGTCGCATGGGCTTTGCTGCGGTCGGCTCGATCAGCGAATTCGCTGATCAGTGCGCTACATGCGTCGGCGACGTCTGCGCCGAGGTGTGCGGTGACGATCTTCTTTAGCTTGGCTGCGTCAGGATCCGGCATCCGGTGCCGGATACAGCGGCGCAGAAAGGCTGGTGGAAATTCGCGCTCTCCATTGCTGGTGAGAACCACGAACGGGAACTCGCTGCACTCTATCCTTCCGCCCGTTATCGCGACGGGAGTGCCCGTGCCGTCTTCCCTGATATCGAACGATTGCTCGCCTAGCCGGGAAAGTTCTGGTATCTCATATTCGCCGCGCTCGAAAATGCTGAGAAGGTCATTCGGTAGATCGATATCTCCTTTGTCGATTTCGTCCACGAGCAACGCACGCGGGCGGCGACTCGGGAGCAACGCGGTGCCCAACGGGCCCAGGCGTAGGTACTCACTGATGGCCGGGGTCCGGTCGTCGAGACTCCGTGCATGCAGGCGGCCGATAGCATCGTATCGGTACAGAGCATCCACAAGGGTGCTTCGGGATGTGATGTGCCACCGCAATACTGGGCCCAGGCCAAGTTGGGAGGCGACAGACTCGATCAGCGATGACTTACCGGAGCCGGGCCGTCCGGTCAGGAGTAGAGGACGGCGCAGGATCAACGAGGCGTTCACCGCCTCGACAGTTTCAGGGTCTGGCAAGAATGGTGGCGTCACATGCGGAGATTCGGACAAGGATTCTGCGGCAGAAACCGAAGAGGAACGAAACCGCCTCCAGGGTGGTGCTATCGGCAGCTGAGCGTCGCCTGGTGTGCCGTCAGCTGTATAGAGTTTCCAAGCAGGCATGGTCAGTCTCCGGCAGTTAGTCCGAGCAAAGGTTCCATGGGGGGAAGGATCGCTGGGTGATCCCAGATCATCCGTATCGTGCTACAAGGGCCGGTGGCTGTTGTGCGGACGTTGTGGATCCGTATGGGAAGGTCGTCGAACGCGCCGTGTACCACAAGATTTCCGAACAGCGCTTTGGTGGCGTGCCAATCCTCTGGCTCGTAGTTTGTCCACATCACGTACGGTGCGCCCGCCGCAACGGTGGCGATCAGTGGGTCACGCTGGATGTTGTCGCCGAAGGCGTCGGTGACGAAAGCGAGGCCGAAACACGCGGCGCTTGTTGTCTGAACAACCCTGCGGATAGCTGCCGGAGTATCGCGGTGATGGCCGTCGATCCAAACGGCCTCCGGGAGATGGGCGTCCAAGTGGTTGTGGATCGCGGCAACTTTCTCGACCCACCGCGCTCGCGCGGCAGAGTTACCCAATCGTTCTGCGCTATGGAGGACCATCGGATGTAACAGCCAGGCTTGCGACGATTCGACAAGAGCATCTCCGTACAACCATGTTTCAGGGACCTCGTCCACCATGGATCGCGACACGATGAGACCTAGTGTGAAAGCGGCGACGCCGTATTGGTGGGCGCGGTCGATGAAAAACGCAATGGCATCGCGCGCACCTTGAGCGGATGGATCTGACTGTGTACTCGATGTTATCCAGCCCCGGTCTCGGACAAACAGATGCCCGGTAATAGTTCGCGGCCATGAGTGACAGCCAAAGGGGGCATCGTGGTCACGAAGGTCTACGACAACGCGGGCATTGTGGGCGGACGCGGTTGTCACGTGGCGGCGCAGTTGATGAAGAGTGTTTGCGGATAATCTGAACCAACTGTCCTCGATCTGCGTGCCTGTGAGGTGTTCGAGGATTGCGACGAACCGGTGGAGCGGCAACGGCTTGTTGCCGCGAAGCCCGTAGTCGGCGATGTGATCCATGGCCTCTTCGAGATCGCTGGGTGGGGTGTAGTCGACGTTGTCGCCTGGAGGATGCGACCTGTAGTACGAGTTTTGAATCTGCTGAATGGTAGCGGTCTGAAATGCGTTGAGTACCGGTGCGATCCGCTGTTGGCGATGCCAACATTCGCGGGCAGCGCGTACGCTCAGTCGCTCCGTCTCATTGACTGCTCCAGCATCGAGCGCGGCGAGTAGGCCGTCGGCGCCTCGGGAACCGAGATGATCGAGCAGCGCATCCAACAGGCTTGTCTCGTCGTCGACTGCCAACCATGGATCGTTTACCGCCTCGGAAATCATTACCCGTCCGGTCGGATCCATCATTGCCGGTACAGCCAGGATAGAACGTCCCAGGCGTAGCAGTTGCGGACCCGACAATCCAGACGTTGCGCTATAGGCCTGCGGCGGCAGGACATGATGTGCGGCATCGTTGCTTGGATCGGCCCGGGAAGCATAGAGATGAATGCTGACGTTACCGCTGACGTTTTCAATTGCAGTGCCATGGTTTGATGCCGATATTGCTGACCTCGGCACGACTGGCTCGGAGGTGATTGGTGTATCGATCCCATCGGTCACGTCGCTGGGCAGAGAATCTAGCCGCGGAGGTGCCGCTTCGCGAGAATCGCGGACACTCGTAGAGACATTAACGTCGCCGTCGACCACCAATGCTGCCACGCCACTGGCGGTGGCTGTAAGCGCTACATCTCCACTCACTATCGCGGCATTCAGTGAATCAGCATTCGTCTTCTCGATCAGATCAACAGCATTCCCGACCTCCACCGCGAAGTCTGGATCACGGAGAAACTCCTGCTGTACTGCGTGCTGGGCGCGAATTCGACTCTGGGTGGAGGCAACACCATGTACGCGTACTTCTACATGCAGGGTGATCAGGCCGGTGTGCCAGCCGAGTTGCTCTTGCACGAGTTCGGTCAGGCGCTGTAGAGCGACTACACGCGTCCGACCTGGCGTGATGCGACCCGGTGAGTGCCGGAGCGAACCACTCTCGATCAAGTATTCGATGACTTTAGTGGGTTCGACCACCTTGCTCGGAACCTCCTTTGGTCATCACGGTCATACCGCAAGACGCCCCCTGTTGGTTCGCTCAGGCGGAACCATCGAATCGTATCAAGTTCGAAAGTATTGGCGCAGTAGAGAATTCGCATCCACGCCCACGGACGCCAACGAATCCCTCGATTCGAGGTCAGCTACTCCACCAGCTAGGGGCGTTCCAGCTTTCCTGTAGTGTTCACGCCGCCAGCGATCGTGATCGCGGCGACGCCGCCGGACTGAGCGTTGAGATCGGCATCACCACCGATCGCAACGGATCCGGTACCCGACGCGACCGCAGACGCTTGGCCCGCTTCAGCCACCTTGATCTCGGCGAGGATCTTCGCGATCTGCGCAGCGAATTCGGGGTAGGTGGTGGAGGCGGCTGCGATCACCTCCTCCGCACGACGTTGGGTGCCCTCAGTCACCTGGCCGAACTCTCCAGCCTGTTCTTCTATGTCGCGCAACGAATCCGGACCTAGCTTGCTGGAAATCGCATCGTGCAGCCGGTCCAATCCGGCATCGACCGCTACATCGAACTCGCCGTCGAGTCGTTCACCCACTCGACGGGCCTTACGAACTGCCCACGCGATTAGATATCCGACGATCACCGCCGACTCGATCACCATGACTGCCCTCCGTTCATCACACCCCAAGCCGCACACTTAGTGCTCGCGATCAGTCGCTGTCATTGTGCCAGTGCGCGCCGCCACCCGACCCCGTAACTGCCAGTTCGGCGATGGTTCGCTATCGGTGTATGCAGGGCTCGAGGAATGCCTACATCAAGAGCTAGGCAACATCCCGGCGGCGAACCCCGCGTGCGCAGACGCCCTAGCCGGGCAAATCGCACCGGCACCGGCGGCACGACCCTTGACCGCAATGGCAATTGAAACCTGCACAGCGCCGTCGGGTTCGCAGTCGGCCACCCGCACCGTCGTACGCCGCTTCCCGAACTCCAATTCCGTTGTCACATACCGGTTCAACGTCCGATACGACACCACCACACCGCTGCCGAGCGGGATCGACCATCCCCCAAGGAGTGACCGGATGTTCACCTTCAACAACTTTGCGACCGCGAAGCCGGGCGACCCGGCCTGTCACGGTCCTCCCGCCACCGACCATGTTCGGCCGTGCTCGCGAACTTGGGCGCCTCCTCGCACAGGCCCGAACACAACCACCGGGTCGGCAACCCTGCTGCTGACGGTGGTGGAAGGGATGGATGGCGGCGGCAAGACCGCTCTCGTGCGGGCGGTAGTTGGGGTTATCGTGGCCTGGTCACAGTTTCTTGGATGGGGTGCAGCAGGGGGCGAGCGGCGGCCGGCGTCAGGGCGGGGATTGTTCCCGCAGAGCTGGAAAGACATTCGCGATATGACGGTCGGCGATCCGCCAGGTCGACATGCGGGTTTCTCAGGGTTCTCTCAGCTGAACCCGTATTGAACCCCCGCAGGCCACCACCTGCGGTTTTGCGGGGATTCGGCTCGAAAATGTCACCCGCTCTCCTGCATAACCGCAGGTAGAGCGGGCGACCTGGTGTACCGGTTGTGTCCGGAGGGGGACTTGAACCCCCACGCCCGATAAAGGGCACTAGCACCTCAAGCTAGCGCGTCTGCCATTCCGCCACCCGGACCGGTGTTGCTGAGCAAGGGTAACGGATGGGTGGGGAAGTGTTGAAATCGGTTGGGTTCAGTGGGTGTCGGCGACTCGTTCGAGCACTGGGCGCCAGGATTCGACGGCGGAGACTGGCAGGTCGACCACCTTGCCAGCGTCGTCGGCGCGGCGCGGTGCCAGGGCGGCGATGAACTCGGGATCGGTTCGGAATTCGGCGATTTCGGCCTCGGTCGTGGGGCCGCCCTGGGCGACCAGGGTGCGTCGGCTGGCGGGGGAGAGGGTGTGGGTGGAGTCGGTGGCGGCGAAGTAGCGTTCGGCGACGACGTGCAGTTCGACTAGTCGGGCGACGCGGTCGCCGAGTAGCGCACGGATCGCGTCCGCGCCGTGCTTGCCGTGGCCCGCATCATTGCCGGGCACGAGTTTGTGGCCGATATCGTGCAGTAGTCCGGCGAGTTGCAGTTCCTCGTCATCCGGATGGGATCGACGCAGCAGTTCTGCGCATTGCAGGTCGTGGTCCAGGATGTCGACGGGGTCGCCGCTGCGGTCGGGCATATCCCAGATGTCGGCGCATTCGGTCAGCAGGTTCAGCAATTCGTCGACGGTGGTAACGGGCACCTCGACCCCGATCTGTGCGGGCGGGATGGTCTAGACCATCCTGCCGTCGAGAGACGCTCGGCGGGTTGCGTCCGGGTGGCATCTCGATGAACCCCCTGGATCGGATCGGGCGCTCACCCGAACCCGGTCCGGGCCGCATCGGAGTCCGATACCGTGTGGCAGGCTGGCCGCATGCGTGTTGCCGTTGTTGCCGGGCCGGATCCCGGCCATGCTTTTCCGGCGCTGGCGCTGTGCGAACGGTTCCTGGCCGCCGGTGACGAACCGGTGCTGTTCACCGGATCGCGTTGGTTCGACGCCGCCAAGCAGGCGGGCATCGCGGTGCGCAGACTCAAGGGGCTCGCGCCACGCACGGTCGACGACGACAGTGATGCCGGTCAGCGCATTCACGAGCGCGCGGCGCATATTTCGACCGAAATCCTGCCCGACCTGAGTGCGATGTTGCCGGAGCTCGTGGTGTCGGATGTGCTGACCGCGGGCGGCGGGATGGCCGCCGAGCGACTCGGGGTGCCATGGGTCGAGCTGTCGCCGCATCCGCTGTATCTGCCGTCGAAAGCGTTGCCGCCCATCGGAAGTGGCCTCGCGCCGGGGGAGGGGATGCGCGGGCGCCTGCGTGACGGCATGTTGCGCACCATGACCGCCCGCGCCATTCGCAACGGTGTCCGTCAGCGGGAACAGGCCCGCGAAAGTGTCGGACTGCCCGCCGCCGAACCGGGTCCGGCGGCCCGCCTGATCGCCACGCTGCCCGCGCTCGAGGTGCCGCGCCCCGACTGGCCTGAGCGCACCCACATCATCGGCCCGCTGCTGTGGGAGCCGACTCCGAAAATCCTCGTACCGCCACTCGGGGACGAGCCGCTGGTCATGGTGGCACCGTCGACCGCGCACACCGGTGTCGCGGGCATGGTCGACACTGTGCTGGCCGCGCTGGACGGAGCGGGCGTCCGGGTGGCCATTTCCATGCTCGACGCCCCACCCACCGATCTGCCGCCCTGGGCAACCGCCGGACTCGGTCGCCAAGACGAACTGCTCACCCACGCCTCGGTCGCGGTCGGCGGCGGCGGCCACGGCCTGCTTGCGAAATCGCTGCTCGCGGGCGTGCCGATCGTGACGATTCCGGGCGGTGGCGACCAATGGGAATTGGCCAATCGCGCTGCCCGCCAAGGTAGTTCGATCCTGGTCCGCCCGCTGACCGCCGATGCGGTGCGTGCCGCTGTCCTCGACCTGCTCAACACGCCCGATTACCCGGCCGCCGCGCAACGAGCGGCCGCGGGTATCGCAGAAGTCGCCGACCCGATCCGCATCTGCCACGACGTGCTCAGCGTGCGAGCCCACTAGCGCAGCGTTCGTTCCGAGCTGATGCCGCGGGGTTTGCAGTGGCACCCGGAACTGATCCGCATCCGGCGCAGCGGTTCGGACGGGCACGGTGAAGGGCCGCGGCGGCGCGAGTATCTTGACTACGGTGCGGTTGACCGAGTTCCACGAGCTGTTGCACACCGAGTTCGGTGTGGCCCGCGGCGATGCGCTGCTCAGGGACCACACCATCCCGGCATTGGGCGGGCGGACCGGCGCCGCCGCCATCGAGGCGGGTACCGACCCGCGTGACGTGTGGCGCGCACTGTGCGCGGATTTCGACGTACCGAGATCACGCTGGTGAGCGGGTACCGCTTCGACGAGCGACTGCGCATGATCCCCACCGATCACGCGCAGCTGGCCGCTCGCGTTGCGGCCGCACGGCCCGTCGACTTCGCCGAATTCCGCAAGATCGGTATCGAGCTGATGCTGCTCGGCCGCTACGCCGAGGCCCTCGATCACCTCGATCGCGCGCTCGAACTCGCCGATAGTGACTATCGGCGGATGTCGGTCTGGATCAATCTCGGTGATGTCTACCGCTACTGGGGTGACACCGTCACCGCCGAAACGCTGTATCGCCGAACCGTGGACCAAGCCAGCGACTCCGAGATCCTCTCCTTCGCGCTGCAACACCTCGGCAAAGCCCTCGCTGAACAGGGTCGGTTGCCCGAGGCCAGGGTGCATCTGACCGAGGCGCTGAAACTGCGCGTCGTCGAGGGCGACGCCGAGCTGATCGAATCCACCCGCACCACCCTCGACCTTCTCGAAGACCTGCCGACGACCCTGCCACCGAAGGTCGCCGCATTGCTGGGTGCGGACCTCACGTGGTCGGCGGAGCACGAGGGGATGAGTGGCGGTGTCGCACACGTCGAAGGTGCGTACTGGGTCAAGCGGGGGCCGTGCGCCGCTGCTGAGCATGCGCGGCTGAATTGGTTGCGGGGCAAAGGGATTCAACTACCGGACATTGCCGTGTTCGAAGCGGATGTCCTGGTGCTCGCCGATGCGGGGCTGCCGAGTCTGGCCGCCGAACCGACGGAATCGGTCGGTGCGGTCATGGGTGCGCTGCTGCGGCGCCTGCACGACATTCCCGTCGCCGAGTGCCCGTTCGACGGCAGGCTGGACGTCGTGCTCGCCCAGGCGCGGCGCCGTGTGCTCGAGGGTTTGGTCGATGCCGACGACTTCGACGACGACCATCGAGAGCTGACGCCGGAACAGATCTACCAGCGACTGCTCGCCGAACGTCCGCCGGACGAGGATCTCGTTGTCGCGCACGGTGATTTCACCCCGTCCAATGTGCTGGACGGCGGCCTGCTGATCGACCTGAGTGGTATGGGTGTCGCCGATCGATACCGCGATCTGGCCTTGGTCGAGCGCGATCTGCGCGCGGACTTCGATGCCGACGAACTGAGCGCGTTCTATGCCGTCTACGGGCTCGCCGAGCCGGACCGGCGGCGCCTGTACTACTACCGACTGCTCGACGAACTCTGCTGAGCTCAGGCCTTTTTCGCGTAGTGGCGTGCCGCCTTGGTGCGATTGCCGCAGGTCGCCATCGAATGCCACCGGCGGGTGCCGTTCTTCGAGGTGTCGAAGAAGAACAGCACGCAGTCCGGATGGGCGCACTGGCGGATCCGGTCCGGTGCCTCCGCCAATATCCGCAGCAGGCTGTCGGCGGCGAGCCAGCCGGGGAGCCACGTGGTTGCGGGTACGTCGGCGATATCGGCGGGGCCGGCGTCGGTCAGGGTGCGTCGGATCCGGCCGTGGTCGAGCACCTCGTTGAGCGCGGCGTGCGACGCGTGTTTCACCACGTCGTAGATGGCGGTGCGGGCGGCGAGCACCGCCTGCAGGGTCGGCTCGTCCGCATGCGCGCGAGCGTCGAGTCCGGCCGAGGTCAGCCAAATGCCCAGACCCGCGACATCGGTGAGCAGATCCTGCGGTCCGTCCTGGATCCACCGGGTGTTCAGCAGGTCGAGTGCCAGCGGTTCACCGAGGTGGGGGCGTGGATCGGGCATACCTGAGGGTAGCGATCTCCCTTTCGTCGCCAAGGCAACCACCGCCGTTCTAACTACTCAATCCGATTTTAGAGGTTGACGTGCGCATCGCTTCTCGATATGTTCTAACTGCTAAAATAGTTGACAGTGGTTATTGAATTCCGAGGAGGATCACGATGACGACAGCCATCGCACCCGAGTTGGCCACCGGACACATCGGCCTGAACGTCTCCGACCTGGACCGATCGGTGGACTTCTATCGCCGCGCGTTCGGTTTCGAGCAGCTCGCGGCCAGTGCCGACGACAGCAGGCGGTGGGCCTTCCTCGGCGCGAACGGCAAGCTCGTGCTCACCCTCTGGGAGCAGTCCGCTGGCGCGTTCTCCGCCGAAACGCCTGGCCTGCACCATCTTTCGTTCCAGGTCGACACCATCGAGCAGGTGCGCTCGATCGAGGCGCTGCTGCGTGAACTCTCGGTGAGCTTTGTCCACGACGGTGTGGTCGCGCACGGCGAGGGCGTCGCATCGGGTGGCATCTTCTTCGCCGATCCCGACGGCATCCGCCTCGAGGTCTACGCGCCAACGGGTGCCGATTCGGCGCCCGCACCGAGTGGTGCCGCTCCGACGTGTGGATTCTTCTGAGTCTGGGATCCTGATGACGCCTTTTCATGCGGGCGAGGTCGCCGTCCAGCGGCGAATGGGCCAGGCGCATATCGCCGATCGGGTGGGACGAACGATTCGCGCCGACATCCCGGACATCGCGGCGGGTTTCCTGGCGGAGCAGCCGATGGTTGTGATCGCGGCCGCGGACCTTGCCGGGCGGGTGTGGGCAGGCGCGTTGGTCGGGTCGCCGGGGTTCGTGCACGTCGTCGATGCCGAGACGATCGCGATCGACGCGCTTCCGGCCGCCGCGGATCCGCTACACGCAGCGCTGACCCGTCCCGCCCGGATCGGCATGATCGCGCTGCAACCGGAGCGGCGCAGGCGAATGCGCGTCAACGGATTCGCGATGCCGAGGGAGTCGGGGCTGCGGATTGCGGTCGATCAGGTGTATTCGAACTGCCCGAAGTACATCTCGCGCAGGCAGATCGAATCGTACCGGTCCGATTTCGAAGTCCCGTCGCCCCGGCACGGTACCGAACTCGATGCGCGGCAGCGTGCGCTCATTGCCGCCGCCGACGCCTTCTTCGTCGCCACCGCGGATGCCGATGGCAATGCCGACGCCTCGCACCGTGGCGGGAATCCAGGCTTCCTGCAGGTGCTTTCCCCGACCCGGCTGAGATGGCCGGACTACCAGGGCAATTCGATGTTCATGACACTCGGGAACATCACGGTGAATCCGCACTGCGGCATCCTGATCCCGGACTGGACCACGGGCGGAACCCTGCAACTCACCGGGACCGCCGAATTGTCCTGGGCGCCCGAAACCCTCACCGCCGGAGCCCAGTGCTCGATCGACTTCACCATCGCGGAAGTGATCGAAGTCCCCGGCGCGGGTCCACTCCGCTGGGGCCCCGCCGAGCTTTCGCCGGTCAACCCCTGACCCCGACACCCGAGAAGGAAAATTGCGATGCGGTCTCCGCTGCCCCCATTCGACCTGGAATCCGCCGAAGCCAAGGTGCGCGCCGCCGAGAATGCCTGGTACACCAGGGATCCCGAGCGCGTTGCCGCCGCGTACACCGAAGATTCGGTGTGGCGCAATCGCGACGAATTCTTCACCGGCCGCACTGCGGTCGTAGAATTCCTCACCCGAAAGTGGTCCATCGAAACGATTACGCATTGCGCAAGGATCTCTGGGCACACGAAGGCAACCGCATCACCGAATCCCGGGCCCCGCCCCCAAAGCGACGACTCCGTCCTGCCACAGCAGTAATCAACAGGTACCGGGCACCCCGTCTCCGTACCGGGCACCCCGCACACACGGTGCCCGGTACGGAGACGGGGTGCGCGGCTTGATCGCACGCGGCTGACGGCGGTGGGCCGATAGGCGCTCAGGCGGCGATGGTCTGCGGCTGGGCCGGGGTGTCGGCACGCTGGTGCCGGCGGTGGAACAGGCCGAATGCGATCACGCCGAATGCGATTCCTACGCCGGCGGCGACGCCCAGTGCCGCATTCAGTCCATCGACGAACCGCGACAAGGTCATCGGTCGGCTGTCGTCGGCGACTTCGCGGAATACGGTGCCGAGCACCGCGACGCCGAGTGCGAGGCCGAGCTGGCGTGCGGTATTCACCGCGCCCGCGGCGATCCCGCCCTGCTGCGGCGGCACTGCCGCCATCCCCACCGCGACCAGCGCGGGTGCGTTGACGCCGATTCCGGCACCGATCACCATGAAGCCGGGAACCAGTGCGGCCCAGGATGATTCGGTATCGATAATGGTGAGCAGTCCGGTGCCGATGCCGACCAGCACCAGACCCGCGCCGATCGTCCACTTCGGCGAAACATCGTGCAGCAGTTTGCCGAACGCACCTGCGACCACGAACGCGGTCGCCGCCATCGGCAGCATGGCCAGTCCGGCGCGCATGGGCGACATATGCAGCTGCTGCTGCAGCCAGAGCGAAATCAGGGGCGTGGCGGCGAAGGCCGCGAATGTCTGCCCGGATGCGGAGACCAGGGTGGCCCCGAAGTTGCGATTGCCGAGCAGTGTCAGCGGGAACATCGCTGCCGCGCTGCGGGATTCGATGAATACGAAGGCCAGTAGCGCGATCGCGCCCAGCACCAGGGCGAGCAATGTGGGAGCATCTGACCAGCCGTGTTCACCGCCGCGGATGATGCCGTAGGTGACCGCAGTCGCGGCGGTCGCGAACGCGAGCATCCCCGGCACATCGACGGCCCGATCCGCCCGCCGCGGCGACGACTGGAACACGATGGCGGTCAAAACGATCGCCGATACCGCGATCGGCAGGTTGACGAAGAAGATCCACCGCCACGACAGTGCCTCGGTGAGCACACCGCCGAGCACCACACCGATTCCGGCCGCCGCACCCGAGACCGCACCCCAGACGCCGAAGGCGACACCGCGATCACGGCCGGTGTAGGTGGCGTGCAGCAGTGACAGTGTGGTGGCGAACATCGCGGCCCCGCCGATGCCCTGAAGTGCCCGCGCCGCAATGAGACTCGCCGCGGTGTCGGCGATGCCGCAGATCAGCGATGCGAGCGTGAAGACGACGAGTCCGACGAGATAAGCGCGCTTCGCGCCGACCCGATCGGCCAGCGAACCGAGGACCAGCAGCAGTGCGGCCAGAGCGAGCGCGTATCCGTCCATCACCCACTGCAGTCCGGACAGGCCGGTGCCGAGATCGGCGGCGATGTCGGGCAGCGCGACATTGACGATGGTGACGTCGATGAGCAGCATCAGCGTGCCCAGGCACGCGGCGAATAAGGGCAGCCATTTCCTCACGGGAGCCTCCGAGACGATTCGAACGATATCGACACTCAGGGTGTGGCAGGCATTGATATCCACAAAGTCACACGGCGAAGTGCGTTAGATTCCTCCTATGCAATCCGAAGACACCGCGGATTCCTCCGTACTCGATATTCTCGAGAAGCAGATCCTGCACGCGCTGGTGACCGATGCGCGCATTCCGTTCGCCAAGCTCGGCGCCATCCTCGGGGTTTCGGAGCAGACGGTCGCGCGGCGCTATCGATCGTTGCGGCAGCGCGGCATCCTGCATGTGTCGGGGCAGGTCAACGCGGTGCCGCTCGGGCATGCGCGGTGGGTGATCCGGCTCCGATCGACTCCGGACAGGGCGGCGCGGTTGGCCGAATCGCTGGCCCGCTTTCCGGATCTGAGCTGGGTCACCCTGCTGTCCACCGGATCCGAGGTGACCTGTGTGAGCAGGCCGCGCTCGGTCGCGCGGCGCGATCAGCTGTTGATGCAGACCTTGCCCCAGGCCAGTCAAGTGATCAGGCTGACGGCCCACGAGGTGATTCATCGCTTCCCGCTCGACGAGGAGTGGCCGCATTTCGAGCATCTTTTCAGCGCGGCGCAACTGCGCGAACTCGGCCCGCGGCCGCTGTGGCGGGCCGATACGGGACCGGAAGCGCCGGTGGAACTTTCGGCACAGGACGAGGCGATGCTGGTACTGCTCGGCCGCGACGGCCGTGCGCCTTATGCCCAGATCGCCGCCGAAATCGGTTGGACCGCAACGAGAGTGGCGCGCCGCATGGCTGAACTGGTCGAATCCCGGGTGCTGTACTTCGATCTCGATTTCGCGGTCGAACGGATGGGGTACGCCGTGCGGGCGGCGCTGTGGTTGCGCACGCGACCGGCGGATCTCGAGGCCGTCGGCGCCGCGATGGCGACCCATCCGGAGATAGTTTTCATCGCCGCGACCACCGGGCCGACCAATCTGATGGCGTCGTTGATGTGCCGCGATACCGCGCACCTCTACCGGTATGTCACGCAGCGGCTGGGTGCACTCGACGGGATCACGGATGTGGAGGTGACGCCCGCGTTGCGGGTGTACAAGCAGGCGCAGACATTGCTGGACAGTGATCGGATCTCGCTGGTGCGGTGAGGCAGGGCTGTTCGGCGTTCGAAAAGGGGCCGTGATCGGCCGTAGCGCGGCGGTTGCCGTGTTGGGGAAGTTCGCCGCGCGTGTTGCCGGGCGCGTCGCTTGACTCGAACATCTGTTCGTCTAGGCTGGTCGCCAGAACTTGTCGGTGCCGCCCTCTAATGTGGGCGCCAACCACGAACGAGACTTACCCGTCGAAAAGGGGATCAGGATATGGCACCACAGGCGTACGACCGTGACAAGGCGCTCGAGCTGGCGCTGGCTCAGGTCGAGAAGAGCTTCGGCAAGGGCGCGGTCATGCGTCTCGGTGAGGAGGCGCGCCAGCCCATTTCGGTGATCCCGACCGGATCCATCGCCCTGGACGTGGCGCTCGGCATCGGCGGTCTGCCGCGCGGCCGTATCGTCGAGGTCTACGGTCCGGAGTCCTCGGGTAAGACGACCGTCGCACTGCATGCGGTGGCCAATGCCCAGGCCGCGGGCGGTGTCGCCGCCTTCATCGACGCTGAACACGCGCTCGATCCCGATTACGCCCGCAAGCTGGGCGTCGACACCGACGCGCTGCTCGTCTCCCAGCCCGACACCGGTGAGCAGGCGCTGGAAATCGCCGACATGCTGGTGCGTTCGGGCGCGATCGACATCATCGTCATCGACTCGGTGGCCGCGCTGGTACCGCGCGCCGAAATCGAGGGCGAGATGGGTGACAGCCATGTCGGTCTGCAAGCGCGCCTGATGAGCCAGGCGCTGCGCAAGATGACCGGTGCGCTGAACAGCTCCGGCACCACCGCCATCTTCATCAACCAGCTGCGCGAGAAGATCGGTGTGATGTTCGGTTCGCCCGAGACCACGACCGGTGGTAAGGCGTTGAAGTTCTACGCCTCGGTGCGCCTGGATGTGCGTCGCATCGAAACGCTCAAGGACGGCAGCGATGCGGTCGGTAACCGCACCCGCGTGAAGGTAGTGAAGAACAAGGTCTCGCCGCCGTTCAAGCAGGCCGAATTCGACATCCTCTACGGCCAGGGCATTTCCAAGGAGGGCTCGCTCATCGATATGGGTGTCGAGCAGGGCTTCATCCGCAAGTCCGGCTCCTGGTACACCTACGAGGGCGACCAGCTCGGCCAAGGCAAGGAGAACGCCCGCAAGTTTCTGCTGGAGAACACCGACGTCCGCGACGAGATCGAGAAGAAGATCAAGGAAAAGCTCGGCATCGGCGCCGACGTGACCGCCGAGGGCGCGGCCGCCGAGGTCCCCGCCGACTTCTGATCCGATGACCCCTCGGCGCCCAGCCCCGCCCACACCCGATACCACGCGGGCCGATCCGGTAGCCGCGGCCCGCCATCGCCTGAATGAACTACTCTCCGCCTCGGGCCGCCCACCCATCCCGACATCTTCCGGCTCAGGCGAGCCAGATCCGGACCGGGGGCGGTGGTCCGAGGTCGAGTCGGCGGGCGGCGGTGTCCGTTCGGATGAGCCGGGGCCCGGCCGGCGGTCCCAGGACGGCTCGGACGCCGATGGGTTTCATTCAGATGAGTCCAGGCGAGGTCGGCGATCTGCGGTTGATACGGAGGCTGCGGAGTTCTGGTCGGGCGAGGCCGAGTCGGACCGAGGGCGGTGGTCCGAGGCCGATTCGGGGGGCGACGGGTCCTCCTTGGGGGAAAACCAGTCTGGTCGCGGGCGAAAGCGTTGGACCGCTTCACGGCTCGGTCGTGCCGAGGTGGAGGAATCCAGGGTAAGGCAGGGGCGGTGGCCTGGGATTGCTTCCGGGGCTGCTGGTTCCGGGTCGGGCGAATCTGGATCGGGGCGACGTCGGTGGTCCGAGAGGGATTCGGAGGACTCGGTTTTCCAGGCCAAGGGGGACAGGCGGGTCCGGTTGGCCGAAGGTGGTTTGGCCGATTCGGACATCATGGGAACTCGGTCGAACGCGCCCGATCCGCAGCGGGCGCGTTCGACCGGGTCCCGGCGCGGTCGCGGGCGCCGGAACGAATTCCGGCGTAACGACTCCCACTCGGCTGACTTCCAGAGTTCCGAAGGCCGATGGGCGGATCCGGTGGCGGCCGGATCCGAGGAGGGTGCGGAACAAACAGGTGCCGTTGCTCCTCGCGAACGCGGGGATAATTCGCGGTCCCGTGCGGAGCGCACTCCCCAAGGCGGGACGGTCGAGCAGGCGAAGGAGGCGTGTCTTCGCCTGCTCGCCGTCCGCGCCCGCAGCCGTGCCGAACTAGCGCAGCGTCTCGCGGCCAAGGGCTTTGCGCCCGAAGTCACCGAACGTGCCCTCGACCGCTTCAGCGAGGTCGGCCTGATCGACGATGCCGCCTTCTCCGAACAATGGGTCCACTCCCGCCATACCTTCTCCGGCAAGGGCAAACAAGCTCTTGCCCAGGAACTCCGCCGCAAAGGCGTATCCCAATCGGACGCCGCCTCCGCCCTCGACGCCATCACCGCCGACGACGAGGAGCAACGCGCCACCGAACTGGTCCGCCGCAAACTGCGCACCATGCCCGCCAACCTGGACCGCGACAAAACGCTGCGCCGCCTGGTAGCCATGCTTGCCCGCCGCGGCTACAACCAATCCACCGCCTTCACTGTTGTGAAAGCCCAATTGGCGCACGCCCAGTTCGACGCACCGGAGCCCGACTGAGCCTCCGCTGCGCCGCCTACTCGGTAGTTGGCGCATCGCTGCGACCACATGGATCTTGGTTGCCGCACATGCCGTTTGCGCACGGCACACATGCGATCGCGCAGGTGTGCCGTGGTGAGCAGGCGTGCGCAGTCGGGCTGGGTTACTGGTGGAGTGCGGGGACCAGGACTTCCTCGCACCAATGGCGGAATGTCGTGGGGGTGGTGGATCGGGGAGTGCGGGGTTCGGCGTTATCGAGGCCGTTCTCCTTTGCTTCCAGCATGTCGTACATGCCCTGAGCCATGGCCTCGGACATGCCGGATTCGAGCATCATGGCTTTGTAGGCTTCCCCGGAGACTTGTTGGAACCGGATCGGGCGGTCGAGTACTTCGGACATGATTCGCGCCATGTCGTTATTGGACAGGTCCGCTGGGCCGAGTACGGGGACGCTGTCGTATCCGGTCCACGAGTCGTCGAGCAGCAGTTCGGCGGCGACTGTGGCGATATCGCGGGTCGCGCAGGTGGGGCGCTTCCGATCGGGGGACAGCGGTGCGAAGAACACGCCCTGGCCGTTGATCGCCTCGACTTGCCAGAGAAAATTGTCCATGAACGAGGGCATCGTCAGCGCACGGTAGTTCACGCCGGTGCTCGCGATCAGATCGTCCATCGCCAGTGATGCCGTGACCAGCCCGGCATTCCCCACCGACGCGGCCCCGCGCCCGAGGCCGGAAATCCCGACCACGCGCTGGACGCCCTGGCTCTTGAATGCCTCGCACGCGGGCCGGGTGAAATCCAGGAAGGCTGCGTCGAGACTCGCGGTCCGCCGATCCGGTGGCAGCAGCCAGAAAACGGCATCGGCGCCGGCGAATGCCTCGGTGACGATATCGATGTCTCCGTGTGAACCGGTGACGACTTCGACGCGCTCGCGGATTTCGGCGGGCAAGCGGGCGGGATCACGCGCGATGACGCGGACCGGCACATCGGCGGCGAGAAGGTGCGGGAGGACCTGACGGCCGATGGTGCCGGTGGGGGTGGTGACAACGATCATGACGACCTCTGCTCGAGTGATGTGGCACCGATCAGTCAAGTCGGCACGACACCGAACCTGAAGGACCGATCCGATAACCGTTGATACCGTGGGGATATGAGTGATCTGGAGGTTCGGCAACTCCGATACTTCGTGGCCGTCGCCGAGGAACTGCATTTCGGACGCGCCGCCGACCGACTTGGGATGGCGCAACCGCCGCTGTCCCGGGCGATCCGAGAACTGGAACGTCAACTGGGCGTTCAACTTTTCGAGCGCACCACCCGACACGTCGTACTCACCCCGCCCGGCGAGACCCTGCTCCGTGACGCGCGGACCGCACTCGATGCCGTCGCGGCGGCTGCACAGCGTGCCCGGCATGTGGGTCGGCCCGCACCGGGGCTACGGCTCGCGCTCAAGGCCGACTACGACGCCGGACTCCTGCCACAGATCGTCGAGACATACCGCCTGGAGGAAGCGGCAGTCCCGGTCGAGTTCATGTTGGGCGGTCGCGGCGAGCAGGTCCCGGCACTGCGTCAGGGCCGCGCGGATGTCGCCCTCCTCGCCACCCCGTTCGACGACCGCGGTCTGGACATCGAACCGCTGCTCACCGAACCCCGCCTGGTTGCGTTGGCCGCCTCCGATCCGCTCGCCGCCCAGGCAACCCTCTGCCTGGCCGACCTGGCCGGTCGACTGCTCCCCGATGGAGCGCCCGCCGACCACGACGGGCTCGTCCCGCCATCCGAAACTCGGCGGCCAGTGCTGGATCTTGCGCAGATCTTCAACCTGATCGAACTCGGCGACAGCGTGTGGTTCCCGCCCGCCTCGGTCGCGCGCCGCCACCCCCGTCCCGGCATCGCCTATCGGCCCGTCACGGACCTGAAACCAACCACTCTCGCGGTAGCCTGGCCGCAGAACTGCCACTTACCCGAGGTGGCGGCCTTCGTCCGCGCGGCCACCGCCGTGGCAGCGGCTGCCTACCCACCCGAATCCGCACCGTCCGCAGAGACTTTCACCCTCGCCGTACACCCCGACACCGAAGAGTTGCGCACCACCGTGCCCTCATCCTGATCACCAGCCACGTGATCGACTCGGCACGCCCGCGCGCACATGCCGACCGCCCGCCAGGTGGCGGCCGCACACCCCACCCAGGGTGTGCAACCGCCGCATGGGGTGCGCGGACGAAAGACTCCGCTGCCGTTGAACCCACGGACTCACGGCTTGTGGGTGATATCCATCCCAGGCGTCGCATCGGTCAGAATCGAGTCGGCGGCCACGACGGCCGCGCCCTTGGCCCGCTTGCGCGAGCGCAACCGCTGCTCCAGCTTATTGGCCACGATCGTCAACGTGCTGTTCAGCAGAATCATCACGACGGCGACAACCATCAGCGCGGGCACAGTATTGCGTTCGGCCGCACCGAGTTGCGAGCCCTGACGCACGATTTCCAGGTAGGTGATCTGATAACCGAGCGCTGAATCCTTCAGCGCCACAACCATTTGTGAGATCAATGCGGGCAGCATGGCGGTAATCGCCTGCGGCAAAAGGATCAACCGCATCAGCTGCCCTTTGCGCAGCCCCAGCGCGACGGCGGCCTCGGTCTGTCCCTTCGGCAGCGATTTGATACCCGCGCGCACGATTTCGGCAATGACCGAACCGTTGTAGACGGTCAAAGCGATCACGACGGCCCACAGCGCGAGCTGATCGACCTTGAACACCTTGTAATCGGAGAAGACGTAGAACAGGAAGATCATCAGGATCAGCACCGGAATGGCTCGCGCCACCTCGACGATCGCACCCGCCACCCAGCGCACCACCCGGTGATCCGACAGGCGCAGGATGCCGAAGACCATGCCGATCACCAGCGCGAACACGATCGACAGCAGCGCCGCGACCAGGGTGCCGCGCAGACCGGGCAGCAGATAGGTCTTCCAGACGTCCGCCTCGATGAACGGCTTCCACTTCTCGGCGGTGAACTGTCCCTTATCGGCGAAGCCGCGGTAGAACACCCAGCCGAGTGCCAGCACCACGACAATCGCTATGACGGAATAGATTTGGTTCCGAATGCGCGCACGGGGCCCCGGCGCATCGAAAAGGACCGAAGCTCCGGTACTCATCGAGCCACCTCGAATCGCTTGGCCAGCCAGCCGAACAGCAGGCCGGTCGGCAGGGTCAGGATTACGAAGCCGAGTGCGAAGATGAAGCCGATGGTGATCAGCGCGGCCTCGTTCTCGTTCATCTTGGCCATCAGGGTCGCGGCCTCGGCGACGCCGATCGCCGAGGCGATCGTAGAGTTCTTGGTGAGTGCGATCAGTACGCTACCGAGCGGGGCGATGACCGAGCGGAAGGCCTGCGGCAGCACCACGATTCGCAGATTCTGCGTGAAGGTGAAGCCCAAGGAGCGGCCCGCCTCGGACTGGCCCATGGGCACGGTGTTGATACCCGCGCGCAACGACTCGCACACGAATGCTGCCGTGTAGATGCTCAGTCCGAGCACGGCGTAGCGGAAGTTGTTCTGCGCCAGCGAGTTCGGACCCTCCGGTGCGAGCTTCCAACCCATGGTCGAGTAGAGGCCCAGTGAGCAGAACACGATGATCAGCGTCAGCGGGGTATTGCGGAAGATGGTGACGTAGGCGGCGCCGAGAAAGCGGGCGACCGGCACGGGGGATACGCGCATCGCGGCGACGAATGTGCCCAGGATCAGGGCGAGAACCGCCGACGCAGCGGTCAATTTGATGGTCACCCAGAAGGCGCCGAGGACGTCATACCTCGAGATCAGGTCGAACACGGGGGTCGCGTCCCTCCGATCGGATTGTGCGGCGGCCGGAGATCGTCCTTCCGCGCGCGATGTACGGGTTGCTCATAGCGAAGAGATCGGGTGACCCGTGTGGGCCACCCGATCTCGAATCTCAGTACCGGTTCACCGTCGGCGGCGTAGGCGCCTGGTAGCCGGAGGCGCCGACCGTGGAGTCGAACGCCTTCTTCCAGGACCCGTCGGCGATCATCGCCTCGATCGCGTCATTGACCTTGTCGCGCAGCTCTTTGTCGCCCTTCTTCAGGCCGATGCCGTAGTTCTCGGTGGTGAACGGCTTGCCGACGACCTTGAACGTGCCCGCGCTCTGCGCGGCGTAACCGGCCAGGATGATGTCGTCGGTGGTCACCGCGTCGTACGAACCGGCCTGCAGGCCCTCGAGGCACAGCGAGTAGGTGTCGTTGGTCTGCAGCTGGGTAGCCGGGTAGTTCTTCTCGATGTTCTGGGCCGGGGTCGAGCCCTTCACCGAGCAGACTTTCTTGCCCTTCAGATCATCGGGACCGTTGATACTGTTGTTGTCGGCCTTCACCAAAAGCGACTGGCCCGCAACGTAATAAGGCCCGGCGAAGTCCACCTTCTGCTTACGCGCGTCGTTGATCGAGTAGGTCGCGACGATGTAGTCGACCTGACCGTTCTCGATCAGCGTTTCGCGCTGACCGGACGGGGACTCCTTGAATGTGATGTTCTCCGGCTTCACGCCGAGTTTGCCCGCGACATACTTGGCGACTTCGACGTCGAAGCCGCTGTAGGAGCCGTCCTTATTGCGCAGGCCGAGCCCCGGCTGGTCGAATTTGATGCCGACGGTGAGCTTTCCGTCCTTGGCGTTGTCGAGTGCGGACTTATCGCTACCACCGCCACAGGCGGCGGTTGTCGCGGCCAGCGTCAGGGCTATCGCCCCGATGCCGAGTCGAAGTGAACGGTTGATCCTCATCGAGTTCCTTCTCCCTCTGGTGATTTCGATGGCCGAGGTCTTTACGGCTGTGGTGACTACTCGGTTCAGTGGCTCAGAATCTTGCCGAGGAAATCCTTGGCACGGTCGGACTTCGGCGCGGTGAAGAACGCCTCGGGTGTGTCGTCCTCGACGATCAGACCGTCCGCCATGAACAGCACCCGGTTGCCCGCCTTGCGCGCGAAGCCCATCTCATGGGTGACGACCAGCATCGTCATCCCCTCCTTGGCCAGCGACACCATGACGTCGAGCACCTCGTTGACCATCTCCGGGTCCAGCGCCGAAGTCGGCTCGTCGAACAGCATCACCTTCGGGCTCATCGCCAACGCGCGGGCGATCGCCACGCGCTGCTGCTGGCCGCCGGAGAGCTGCGCCGGATACTTATCGGCCTGATTGGCGATCCCGACGCGTTCGAGCAGCTCCATCGCGCGCTTGCGGGCATCCTCCTTTTTCACCTTGCGAACCTTCAGCGGCGCGAGCATCACGTTCTCGACGATCGTTTTGTGCGCGAAGAGGTTGAACGATTGGAACACCATGCCGACCTCGGCGCGCAATGCGGCCAGCGCACGGCCTTCGGCAGGCAGTGGTACGCCGTCGATGGCGATATCGCCGGAATCGATCGGCTCCAGTCGGTTGATGGTGCGGCACAGCGTCGACTTCCCGGACCCCGAGGGGCCCAGAACGATGACGACCTGCCCCTTGGGGACTTCGAGGTTGATATCGCGCAGCACATGCAGGTCACCGAAGTGCTTTTCCACACTGCGCATCGAAATCATCGGCGCGCTCGTAGCGGTACTGCCCTCATCAGAACTAGCTGTCCCGGTTTTGGCCAACCCGATTGTGTCGGGCGTGGTGGCGTCGTCGGTCATGATCCAAGACCTTAAGCGGAAAACGGCGATTTGCCCGGGTTTCGGCGACACACCGTTACGCCGCGCCGAAACGACACAGCGCTGTAACCCTTCCGATGCGGCCCGAGCCTGCGCCTATGCGCTGAAAACCCGCGTTGCGGACCCCCGTACCCTGGACGGGTGGATTCGATCGGACAGGCAGTGCTGTCTCCCGCCCCTGCGGCCGCGGACGGCGCACGCAGTTACGAGGTCCGCACCTTCGGTTGCCAGATGAACGTGCACGATTCCGAACGCTTGTCGGGCCTGCTCGAGGATGCGGGTTATGTGAAGGCCGCGCCGGGCGCGACGGCTGATCTCGTCGTCTTCAATACTTGCGCGGTGCGCGAGAACGCGGACAACAAGCTCTACGGCACCCTCGGGCACCTCGCCCCGATCAAGGCCGACCGGCCGGGCATGCAGATCGCCGTGGGCGGCTGCCTGGCACAGAAGGACCGCGATACCGTCGTGCGCAAGGCGCCGTGGGTGGATGTGGTGTTCGGCACACATAACATCGGATCGCTGCCGGTGCTGCTGGAACGCGCGCGGCACAATGCCGAGGCACAGGTGGAGATCCTGGAATCGCTGGAGGCATTCCCGTCCAGCCTGCCCGCCAAGCGCGAATCCGCGTATGCGGGGTGGGTTTCGATCTCGGTGGGCTGCAATAACACCTGCACGTTCTGCATCGTGCCGTCGCTGCGCGGCAAGGAGGTCGACCGCCGTCCGGGCGATGTGCTCGCCGAGGTGCAGGCACTGGTCGACCAGGGCGTGCTGGAAGTCACGCTGCTCGGCCAGAACGTGAACTCCTACGGTGCGTCCTTCGCCGATCCCGAGGAGGCGCGCGATCGTGGTGCCTTCGCCAAACTGCTGCGCGCGGCCGGGCGCATCGATGGGCTGGAGCGGGTGCGCTTCACCTCGCCGCATCCGGCCGAATTCACCGATGACGTGATCGAGGCGATGGCCGAAACGCCGAATGTCTGCCCGCAGTTGCACATGCCGCTGCAGTCTGGTTCGGATCGGGTGCTGAAGGCGATGCGCCGCTCCTACCGCAAGGCGCGCTATCTCGGCATCATCGAGAAGGTGCGGGCCGCGATGCCGCACGCCGCGATTACCACCGACATCATCGTCGGCTTCCCCGGCGAGACCGAGGAGGATTTCCTGGAGACCCTGGATGTGGTCCGGCAGGCACGGTTCACCAGCGCCTACACCTTCCAGTACTCCAAGCGCCCCGGCACACCCGCCGCGGATATGCCCGATCAGCTGCCCAAGGCGGTAGTGCAGGAGCGCTACGACCGGCTGATCGCGCTGCAAGAGGAGATCTCCCTCGACTCGAACAAGGCGCTCATCGGCACCGAGGTCGAATTGCTCGTCGCCGAGGGCGCGGGTAAGAAGAATGCCGCGACCGCCCGCATGAGCGGCCGCGCCCGCGACGGCCGACTGGTGCACTTCCGCCCCGAGGGCGCCGCGGAAAAGATCCGCCCCGGCGACATCGTCACCGTCGATATCACCGAGGCGGCCCCGCACCACCTGATCGCCGACGCCCCCGTCAAGACCCACCGCCGCACCCGCGCGGGCGACGCCCACGAACGCGGTATCACCCCCAAAACCGACCCTATCGGCGTCGGCCTCGGTCTCCCGCGCATCGGGGCACCCACCCCCGAACCCGTCACCACAGGCTGCTCAACCGGCTGCGGCGCATGAACACCCAGCCTGGCGACTACGACCGGACGCGCGCTGTAGGCACAAATCCCGCACCAGGTGCGTCTGCGGCGAGTTCGCCG